>CAKSSZ010000023.1 GCA_934489915.1 uncultured Clostridia bacterium
CGCAGATAGAGAGTAGCCCCGCTGCCGTAAGGAGGAACAAAATCCCGATTGGCAGCTACTGTTTTGATAACAGCGTCTACAAACCGTTCCTTCGGGAATACGGGCATTTCCAGCCGTTTTGCAGAATTCTCCATCCGTTCTCCGTTTAAGTCCGGGCGAAATACAACTATTTTCCCCTGCTCTGTGGTATACGCCTTCAAGCCTTCAAAGCAGGTCTGCGCATATTGCAGCACGCAGGCACATTCATTGAGTACCAATGTATTATCCTGCGTCAAGCCTCCCTCGTCCCATGCGCCGTCTTTATAATTTGCCACATAACGCCAGTCGGTTTTGATGTAGCCAAATCCCAAACTGCTCCAATCAATTTCTTGCTTTGCCATGGTGATCACTCCTCCTTAGTTGATAAAATATCAGAGGCAACCCCCGAAAGGACTGCCTCTGCACATCTTTGTTTCCTTATGCTTTGCCGTTGCAGCCCAGCACATTTACCAATTTGTGCTTTACCAGGCCCTTAATAGCATCTCTTGCCGGCCCTAAATACTTCCGGGGATCGAAATCAGCCGGATGTTCCGCAAAATGCTTACGGATGGAACCGGTCATTGCCAACCGCAGGTCGGAATCAATATTAATTTTGCAAACCGCAGATTTAGCAGCCTCACGCAGCATGTCCTCAGGGATACCGATTGCGTCAGGCATATCTCCGCCGTTGTCATTAATCATCTTTACAAATTCAGGAATAACAGAGGAAGCACCATGCAGAACGATGGGGAAATTAGGCAAAGCCTTTTCCACTTCCTTCAAAATATCAAATCTCAGCTGTGGCTTCTGGCCGGGTTTGAATTTGTAAGCACCGTGGCTGGTTCCAATAGCGATTGCCAGAGAATCCACACCGGTACGGGTTGCAAAATCATACACTTCTTCCGGTCTGGTATAGGAAGCGTCCTCCGCAGAAACATTGACCGCATCCTCAATTCCTGCCAGACGACCCAGTTCACCTTCTACAACAACGCCCTTGCTGTGCGCATATTCCACAACCTTCTTGGTCAGAGCAACGTTCTCCTCATAAGGCAGATGAGAACCGTCGATCATAACGGAACTGAAACCGCCGTCAATGCAGGATTTGCACAGTTCAAAGCTATCGCCGTGATCCAGATGCAGCGCAATAGGCAGATCGGTTTCGATCAAAGCGGCTTCCACCAACTTAACCAGGTAAGTATGGTTGGCATACTTTCTGGCACCGGCGCTCACCTGCAGAATCAGGGGGGCGTTTTCTTCCTTGGCAGCCTCGGTAATTCCCTGGATAATTTCCATGTTATTTACGTTGAATGCACCGATTGCATAGCCGCCCTTGTAGGCCTTGTCAAACATTTCTTTCGTTGTCACTAATGGCATAAAAAAACCTCCTGGTTTCCGAGCATTTCGCTTTTAAAGAGGCAAAATGTATCAGAAAAAATTTCTTTTGTTAATAATATATCACATTTTTCGGAAAATTACAAGATCTATTCCAAAAAAACTTTATTTTTTTTAAAATCGGCTTTCTTTTTTTCGGTCGGCGTTCCGGCAAATCGCCTCCTCGACTGAATCAAAGGTTAATTTCAGAACGATCACTTCTCCTTGCAGCCGGTTTACCGGGATCCCGTTGATATGCAGCACCGGTGCGCTATGCTCCGGCGGACAGCACAGGGTAGGCATCAGGTCAAAACTCACCTGCAAGGGCGTTTGATCATTTAACACAACCGCCTCACGCGGCAAATCCTTGACAGACGGCAGGAAAATACCGCTTGCCTCCGGGGGAGCAGGAAAATGCAAATACAGCGTATTCCCCCGGCGAGTTGTGAGGAACGGTTCCTCCGGGAACAGCTCGCTTGCCGGCTCTGCCGTCAGCGCCGGCTTGCATTGGCAATACCACTTCCCTACTGCCTGCAACGTTTCCAAAGCAGGAGCAAGAAAACGCCCTTCTGCATCCGGCCCTACATTTAACACGTAATTCCCTCCCATGGACATAATCCGATCAATGGAAGACATTAAGAAAAAGTGGGAATAATAATCCTCATTCCTGCGGTACCCCCACGCCTGCCGTCCTACCGATTGGCAAGCCTCGGTCAGCCGCTCGAATTTGCCGCCGGAGGGCGTTTCCCGTTCCGGAGTAGCAAAATCGCCGGAATCATATCCCCGATTGTTAATCAAAATGCCCGGCTGCAGAGAACGCACCAGTTCATTGACGGACGGATCCTGCCGCAGAGGCGGGATGTCCCAAAAGAAGCTCTCAATCTTCCCATACTTGGTCAAAAGCTCCGTTACCTGCCGCTTCACATAAGCAATATATTGATCCTCGTCCGGCTCGTCCCCTTCCTTCGGAACGGCCAGCTCGTGACTCCGGCCAAAATTCGGATAATTTTTGTGATGCCAATCCGGCACAGAATAATACAGCGAGAGTCCAAGCCCACCGCGATGACAAGCCTGCGCCAGCTCCGCTAAAACATCCCGGCCGTAAGGCGTATTGGTTACCTTATAATCCGTATCAGCCGCATCCCACATACAAAATCCGTCGTGGTGCTTCGTAGTAAAGCACAAATAGTCCATTCCCGCATTTTTCGCTGTTCTCACCCACTCGTCCGGATCAAAGCAGGTCGGGCAAAACTGATGCTGATACTGCCGATAAACATGATCCTCCACCGGATAGCGCCACTGCTCCTGTTCATGCCATCCCCGCAGCGCATACAGTCCCCAGTGAACAAACAGACCGAATCGTTCGGTTTCAAATAACATACTCAATACCTCCTTCTTCCTAAAGTATAAACAACTTTCCCTTCTCCTGTCAACCTTTTTTGCAAAAAAATATTTTTTTGCAAAAAAATCAAAAAAGTGCTTGACAAAAACGGAAAACTATCGTATAATTATATATGTTGTTGCGAGATTGTGTAAGGGTAGCACGAGTGACTCTGACTCACTTTGTGAGGGTTCGAATCCTTCTCTCGCAGCCAAACCGGAGTTAGGGTATCCTGTCTCCGGTTTTTTTGTATCATTAGCCTCCCCCGGTCAGCGGGGGGAAAGGGGAATTTTTTATGAATCAAATCATTACCGTAGGGCGTGAGTTTGGCAGCGGCGGCCGGGAGTTGGGGCGTCGTCTTTCAGAAGAAATGGGCATTGCTTATTACGACCAGGAAATCATCACAGAAATCTCCAAAAGAACCGCTTTATCAGAAGAATACGTACAACAAATTATGGACAGCAACCCCATCAGCTCCTTCCCGATTCATGTGGGGCAAAGCTTCTATCCTGCCCCCAACCCGGTTTTTCAACAAAGAATTCAAGTGTTTGCTCAGCAGCATCGACTGCTGCTGGAACTGTCCGAAAAGTCCGACTGCGTCATTGTCGGTCGCTGTGCAGATTATATCTTAAGAGAAAAACGTCCGTTCCGCATCTTTGCCTACGCTGATTTGCAAAGCAAGCTCACCCGATGCATGAACCGACAAGGGAAACAAGAGCAATTCACCAAGCAGGAAGTGAAAAAAAGAATGGCGGAAATCGACCGAGGCCGCGCCAAATACTATCAGTTCTTCAGTGACCAAAAATGGGGCGCCCGTGAAAATTATGATCTGCTGATCAATACCACCGGCGCTGATATTAAAAAAATTGCGTCGGCTCTCCGCTCCTATTTGCAAGATTTGAAAAAATAAAAAACGCTGCCGTTTCACTCATTGATGAAACGGCAGCGTTTTTTTAATCGGGCATAATTGAACCGTCAAAGGATAAAAACGTTTACAGTCAACCTTTATAATGTAGGCTCATCACTCAACGTGTCAAAAGTATAGACCGTACCTGTTTCAATATAATCCAAGCTGGAGCCAGTAATGGTAAGAATCAGTTTGCCATCCTGAAACTTCATATCACCGGTTATTGATTTGTAGGAACTGTCCCCCTGAATAGGCTTGATTGAAGTAAATCCTAACCGTCCGCTATAGGAAAGCACAGCTGTTACATGTCTGAAGCTATAGAGCCGATACATATTCAAAGAAAATGTAACAAAACTATTATTGTCATTGATCTCCTCTATTTGCAGCTCATACTCAGCATTTTTGTGTTCATATTCATGAGAAGTAAAGCATTGCCAGACCTTCCCCTTGGAGGCATTCAATTTTTCCAGAACCTCTTCTTTGGTGGTTCCAATATCGTTGGTTTTAATTTGATTTGCAATTGCCGGGTTTTTCGTGATATGTACACTTCTGTCATGATTATCCCACTCAATGTCCATATCCCAAAGCTCACAATAAGCACGCAGGGGAATATAAAAAGTATCGTTGTAAATTGTGGCAGGAACATCCATTGTTACTTCGTTCCGCAGATCAAAGACACCATTTCTTGCAACGTAGTAACTATCGCATTCAAAGACACATTCTGTGTTGCCGTCACTAAAGCTTGCTTTCTTTTCTTCCGGATACCACTTAATATACTGATCCGTAAACCCCATTTTTTCAAAAATAGGTCTTAACGGAACCATTGTTCGATCGTTAATAATAAGCGGCTTGTTATCGCTGTCGGCATACACATCTTCCCCATTCAAATACACCTTAACATCTTCTGAAAATGTTTTGATTTCAACTGCACTTGCCGGAATAGCCGTAAACAGCAATATTGCAGCAACTGCGCACGATAAGAATTTTGTAATTAATGCTTTCGTTTTCATGATGCATTTACTCCTTTACTTGATTATTTTAGCAAATTGCAAAGACGAGTTTATCTTTACACCCAAGCCTTATTGATAAAATCATCCTCTCTCAAAAATATGCTGCTAAAGTGCTGTCACAAATTCTTACACCTCCTTCTGTCTACATAATGCACTCTAACACAATAACATCATGATTATATCACAACTTAAAGTTGTTGTCAATAACTAATAATAAGTTTTATACAAAACTCTTGAAAGTTGTTAAAATAGAAATGGGTGATAAATGTGGTGAAAAATTTAAAGAAGCTTAGAAATCAATTTGGAATCAGCCAGCAACAACTTGCAGATGTCATTGCAGTAAGCCAACAATCAGTGAATAAATATGAAAACCACAGCGTTGAGCCGGATATTGAAACACTGATTAAAATGGCGGATTTTTTTCATGTCACAGTTGATTACCTGATCGGAAGAAACGATACTGAAAATAATGAAAAAATCGGGATAACGCCCCGTGAAGTCGAACTGTTACAAGCAATAAGAGAATTAAAGCCGGTACAAAAAGAATGCGTCTTAAAAATAATAGAAAGCTATGAATGTTGATCTCAACAAAAAACTGCCATCCGAGCATTTCGGATGGCAGTTTTTTAGCGGTGCTTTGCAGTGGCTTTTTCCGGAAACAGCAAAGTAATTGCCCACAGACCCGCTAATCCAACCAGCGAAAAAATGATCCGGCTGATCGCAGCGCCCTGTCCGCCGAATAAAGCGCCTACCAAATCAAATCCAAACAAACCGATCGAACCCCAATTCAACGCCCCTATGATCACCAAGATTAATGATAAATTGTCAAACATGTTTCTCTCCTCCATCGATCAAACTAAAATCCTTTTTCAATATTAGAATACCCTATCTTTTATGAATCATACTTTTGATGATGTTCCGGTCTCCGTAAAAATTCTGCCAAAAAAAAGACGGGAATGGTTAAAAAATACCACAGAATCGAGTAAGGCAGGCAAATCTGCCCCAAGAGCTGAAACCGCAAATCGGAATAATCCCATACACTCCAGTGCAGCTTCAAATTGACCAAGCATCCAACCAAAAACTCTGTCACGGTGATAAATAAACTGCCCACAAAACACCGCACCCAAATGACCTGATGTCCCAAGCGTTTATGAATGCCGCAAAGAACCGGAAAACAAACCCCGCCGGTCAGACCCATGGTCCAGTGGGTAAATCCACGCCACAATAGCTCAATCAAACTATATCCTGCCGCACCGATACAAAACAAAAAAAGAAACCGTTTCATGGCGTCCTCCTATCCCTGTAAAGATAGAGTCTCCATAAAACGGTTTCCCTATTCGCCTTCTGGCAGCAACCGCTATGCCAAAATTACTTTAAAATAGCTCTTCTTTCCTTTCTTTACAATCAACCCGTCCCCTTCAAAGGATTCCTTGGGAATGGTCTGATCAATGGAAGCAATTTTTACATCATTCACCGTCAAGCCGCCCTGGGTGATTAATCGGCGACCTTCCCCTCTGGAAGGAACAATCCCCGTCCGGGCAATCAGATCCAACGCAGTAATTTCATCAAAATCGTCCGTCAATGTCTTGGTTGGCATATTTGCAGACGCACCGCCCGCTTCAAACAAAGCTTGTGCCGCCGCCTGTGCCTTTTCCGCTTCCTCTTTGCCATGCACCAAAGAGGTAACTTCATAAGCCAGCAATTTTTTCGCCGTATTAATCTCCTGTCCTTCCAATTTTTCCAACTCACGGATTTGATCCATCGGCAGGAAGGTCAGCAGCTTTAAGCATTTAATGACATCCTGGTCGCCCACATTTCTCCAATACTGATAAAAATCGTAGGGAGACGTTTTTTCCGGATCCAACCATACGGCGCCGCTCTGGGTCTTGCCCATTTTCTTGCCTTCGGAGGTGGTCAGAAGGGTAAAGGTCATACCGTACACATCTTTTCCTTCCACACGGTGAACCAGCTTAAGACCGCCTAAAATATTGGACCACTGGTCATCCCCGCCCAGCTCCAGCTTACAGCCGTAATCCTGATACAATTTCAGAAAATCGTAGCTTTGCATCAGCATATAGTTAAATTCCAGGAAAGATAACCCCCGTTCCAGACGGGTTTTAAAGCATTCCGCCGTCAGCATTTGATTCACAGAAAAATGTACACCGATATCTCTCAAAAACTCAATATAATTCAAATCCAGCAGCCAGTCTGCGTTGTTCACCATCAATGCCTTGCCGTCAGAAAAATCAACCAGGCGGGAAATCTGCTTTTTAAAGCATTCGCAATGATACTGAATGGTTTCCGGCGTCATCATACTGCGCATATCCGTCCGACCGGAAGGATCCCCCACCATACCGGAACCTCCGCCAATCAGTGCAATGGGTCTGTGCCCTGCCCGCTGCATATGCGCCATAACCATCAGCTGCAAGAAATGCCCCACATGCAGGCTATCCGCCGTGGGGTCAAACCCAATGTAAAAGGTAACCTTTTCCTTGCCCAGCAATTCACGGATTTCCTGCTCATGAGTTACCTGGGCAATCAGACCCCGTTCCTCCAATATGTCGTACACGTTCATTGTAAATATTCCTCCTTATAAGCCCTCAACCGCTCCAATGCACGCTGAGAAATGGCTTCATTTTTTTCACGTTTGCCCCGGATCCGAACCGGTAAGGGGGGCAGCAATCCAAAATTCACGTTCATCGGTTGAAAAACGCCAACTGACTCATGACTTACATAGGCAGCCAAAGCGCCCAAGGCGGTCTCCGTCGGAAAAGGTGGCAGTTGCCGTCCTTGCAGCCTGGCTGCGCAAAACAATCCCGCTGTCAAACCGGACGCTGCCGATTCCGCATATCCCTCCACGCCGGTCATTTGCCCGGCAAAAGAAAGCTTAGGACATTTTTTCAACCGATAATATGCATCCAACAGTTTAGGGGAATTTAAAAAGGTATTTCGGTGCATCACTCCGTACCGAACAAATTCTGCATGCTTCAGCCCCGGAATCATGGAAAAAACCCTTTTTTGCTCTCCCCATTTTAAATTGGTTTGAAATCCGACAATGTTATATAAGCTGCCTGCACTGTTATCCTGCCGCAGCTGCACCACTGCATAAGGCGGCTCTGTGCTGCGGGGATCCTTCAATCCAACCGGCTTTAAGGGACCGTATCGCATGGTGTCCTCGCCGCGTTTTGCCATTACTTCAATGGGCATACAGCCTTCAAATACTCCGGCATGCTCAAATTCCTTCAAGGGTGCGGTTTCTGCCGTAATCAAGGCCTCATAAAATCGTCGGTATTCCTCTTCTGTCATCGGGCAGTTTATATAATCCGCCTCCCCTTTATCATAGCGGGAAGCACGAAACACCCGTTCCTGATCAATGGTTTCAAATGACACAATGGGAGCTGCCGCATCGTAAAAATGCAACGCTTCCTCCCCAGTCAGCTCCAATATTTGCGGAACCAGGCCGTCTGACGTCAATGGGCCGGTTGCCACAACGGTTTCCGTCCCGCTGTCTAAGGAGGTGACCTCTTCCTCCGTCACGGTAATCAGGGGGTGAGAACGAATTGCGTCTGTAATTTCCTTAGAAAAAGCTTCCCTGTCAACTGCAAGCGCTCCGCCGGCCGGAACCCGATGCTTGTCCGCTGAAGCCATAATAAGCGAATCCAACTCCCGCATCTCCTGCTTTAAAAGTCCGACCGCATTGGATAATAAATCAGCCCGAAGAGAGTTGCTGCATACCAGCTCTGCAAATTGGGTGCTGTGATGTGCCGGTGAAAATTTTTTCGGCTTCATTTCAAACAATTGCACCGAAATCCCCCGCTGTGCCAATTGCCAGGCGGCTTCACAGCCTGCCAAGCCCGCTCCGATCACCTGCGCCTGCATCAGCCCTCGCTCCTCTCAAAATCACATTTTCCGCAGTAATACCGCCGCTTCTTCCCTGCCTTTTTCACAAACAGGCTGCCGCCGCATTTGGGGCAATGCTCCTTGGTAGGTTGATCCCAGGTAACAAAATCACATTCCGGATTCTTTTCACATCCAAAATATTTTTTACCCTTTTGGCTTTTCTTTTCCAATACTTTTCCGCCACACTTGGGACACTGTGCGCCGGTATCCACAATAATCGCTTTGGTGTTGCGGCATTCCGGGAACCCGGGGCAAGCCAAAAACTTTCCGTAACGTCCCATTTTATAGACCATTTTCCGGCCACATTTTTCACAAACCACGTCCGATTCCTCGTCTGCAATTTTAATTTTTTCCATTGCAGTTTCTGCGGTTTTCAGTGTTTGTTTAAAGGGACCGTAAAAATCGTGCAGAATGGTGACCCAATCCTTTTCCCCGTCCTCTACCTCGTCAAGCTCCGTTTCCATATTGGCAGTAAATTCAATATCCACAATATCGGCAAAATATTGCTTCATCAGGTCTGTTACAACCGTTCCCAGCTCTGTGGGCTTTAATGCTTTTCCGTCCCGCACTACATAACCGCGCTGTAAGATGATCGAAATGGTAGGCGCATAGGTGCTGGGGCGGCCGATACCGTTTTCTTCTAACGCCTTCAGCAGTGCTGCCTCGCTGTATCGCTGCGGGGGTTGAGTAAAATGCTGTTTTGGCAGGAGCTGCTTCATTTCCAAGCTATCTCCCTTTGCCAGGTCAGGCAGCTTAACGTCCTGATCCAAGCCATCCTCTTCCTGCCGAACAGGATCCTTAATTTCCTGGTACAGTACCATAAATCCGGGGAATTTCAATTTTGAGCCGTTTGCCTTAAAGCAATACTCCCCTGCGTGAATATCCGCCGAAATGGTATCATACACAGCCGCCTCCATCTGACTGGCAACAAACCGCTCCCAAATCAATTTATAAAGCTTGTACTGATCGGTAGGGAGGGTTTTCTTTAACTGATCCGGCGTAATAGAAACCATACTGGGGCGAATTGCTTCGTGAGCGTCCTGCGCATTTTTCTTTGATTTATAAATCTTTGGTTTTGCAGGTAAATAATTCTCCCCATAATTGTTTTGAATATACTCCCGTGCCTCTTTTTGCGCTTCTTCGGAAATACGCAGTGAGTCGGTTCTCATATAGGTAATCAAACCCACCAGACCAATGCCTTCTACTTCAACGCCTTCATACAGCTGCTGTGCCGCTGCCATCGTTTTTTTCGCTGTATAACCGTACTTTTTAGAAGCCTCCTGCTGCATAGAACTGGTAATGAAGGGTGGTACAGGCGCCTTTGTTTTCTGCGCCTTTTTAACGGCAGATACCTGATAAGCCGCGTTTTCCAGATTGGTTAGAATTTGCTTGACCTGATCTTCATTCTTTAACTCAATTTTACCCTTTTGATCACCGTAAAAGCGAGCAACAAAAGAGGATTTCCCCTTTTTCAGCTCTGCCTGCAAACTCCAATATTCCTGAGGAACAAATTTTTCAATTTCCGCTTCCCGATCCACCACCAGCCGTGTTGCAACAGACTGCACACGCCCGGCGCTCAAGCCCTTCTTAACCTTTTTCCAGAACAATGGACTGATTTGGTATCCCACAATACGATCCAGAATTCTCCGTGCCTGCTGCGCGTTGACTAAGTCCTGATTGATATGGCTCGGCGCCTTCACTGCCGCCTTAACGGCATTTTTGGTAATTTCATTAAAGGAAATCCGGCAATCAGTATTCGGGTCAATCTGCAGCAAATGAGCCAAATGCCACGAAATTGCCTCCCCCTCCCGGTCAGGGTCGGTTGCCAGATAAATTTTATCTGCGTTTTTCGCATCCCGCTTTAATTTGCTCAGCAGCTCGCCCTTGCCGCGGATGGTAATATATTTTGGTTCAAAATTATGCTCAATATCAACTCCCAGCTGGCTTTTCGGCAAATCGCGCAAGTGCCCCATGGAAGCAACAACTTTATAGTTTTTTCCTAAATACTTTGTGATGGTTTTTGCCTTTGCAGGTGATTCCACAATCACCAAATATTTTGCCATATTGTTCCTCCTATTCCAAAGGATTATCCAATAACTTGGTAAACATCGCCGCCCAAATTATGTACAATACCTTTTAATTCCATAATCATCAGGGTAGACAGCACCCGGGATTGCTCCACTTCAGCCAGC
Organism: uncultured Clostridia bacterium; assembly: GCA_934489915.1. Classification (GTDB taxonomy): domain Bacteria; phylum Bacillota; class Clostridia; order HGM11514; family HGM11514; genus SIG438. The sequence goes on from CAKSSZ010000023.1 coordinate 10,780, forward strand.
TCTGCAAGCTCATCAATCAACAACTTTCCATGATATTGCAGCAACTGAAATAATTTTTCTTCCAAAGGAGAAAGAGAAACGGTCTCCTTTTCTTCCGGAGCTTTTTCTTCTTCCTCTACCAAGATCCATTGAAACGCATCGATAATATCAACCGGGCTTACAACCGGACAGGCACCCTCAATCAATAAGCGGTTACTACCCGTACAAACCGATGAATAAATACTGCCCGGTACCACAAATACCTCTTTGCCGCTTTCCAATGCTGCATGTGCCGTGCTCAAAGCGCCGCTCACCCGGGGCGCTTCCACCACCAGAACTCCCATGCCCAAGCCGGCCATGATCCGGTTCCTGGCTAAAAAATGGTGTGCCAAGGGTCTGGTACCCGGCGGATATTCGCTGATCACTGCACCGGATTGAATAATCCGATCCATTAATTCCAAATTAGACGGCGGATAGACCACATCCACACCGCAGCCTAACACCGCAACAGTCGGAGCCGAGCCTGTCAATGCACCGGAATTGGCCTGTGTATCAATTCCGTAAGCCATACCGCTGACAATGCAAATCCCACGGCTGGAAAGGTGAGCAGCAAATTCATATGCTGTTTTTTCCCCTTCCTTCGTAGCCTTGCGTGTTCCGACAATCGTAAACGCCGGAAGAGATGAAAAATCCGGAAGCTGGCCCCGATAATAAAGCACCAGCGGCGGACTGAAAATAGAACGCAAAGAAGAAGGATAACGATCCTCCTCATACGTCACAATAGTAATTCCCGCCCGATCGCACTGTGTGGCAATCTGCTCAGCGGCTTTCATATCTTTTTTACACAAGGCTTTTACCGTCGCTGTATTGATTTCCTCAATACAGCGCAGCGACTCCCGGTTTGCTTGACGGTATACCTCTCCCGCAGAACCAAAGCAATCCAGCAGGGGCTGCACAAACCGGTTATTTGCCCCCAGCGCTTCCGCCAGCCAAATCCATTCTTCCCGCATGGTCATCCATCGCTTCCCTACTCTAAAATCTTATCACATGCTGCGCTGCCTGAAAGCCTCATAAGCAATCACGCCAAATGCAACCGCAGCGTTTAACGATTCGCTTCCCCCGATCATAGGAATTTTCACCGCCGCCTTAGCAGCATTCCGCACAGCCGGACTGACTCCCTGTGCTTCGTTCCCGATGACCACAGCAAACGGCTTTTTAAAATCATAGGAAAAGAGCGGAACTGCATCCTTTAAATCAGCACACACCAAGGAAAGCTTAGATAATTCTTCTACCCGCTCCGCAAACACAATCGGGAGATCAAACAAAGCGCCCATGGTAGCACGCACTACCTTCGGACTGTAAACATCCGCACAGTCGCCCAATAAAATTACGCCGCCAAAACCTGCAGCGTCCGCCGTACGGATCACCGTACCCAAATTACCCGGGTCACGGAGCCGGTCACAAACCACCAGCGGCTGCTGGACAGGCAAGCAAGATAGCTTTTCCCGCTTCTGCTCCGCTACCGCCGCCACTCCCTGAGGAGAGCAGGTATCGGAAAGCTCCGCAAGAATACTGTCCGGGGCCTCATAACATTCTTCCCCGGTAAGCCCCATGTCATAAAAACGCCGGTGAGCAAACACCCGCCGCAAGGGTACGCCCTTCTCCATTGCGTCAAAAACCAGCCGCTCTCCTTCCAGCAAAAACAAGCCGGTTGCTTGCCGATGAGACTTTTTCAACAGTTTTTTTGATTCCTTTACCGCCCGATTGTCCCGGCTGGTAATTTTTTTTACCGTCAACCCAGACCGCTCCTTTACAGCCGCTCTTAGAAAAGCTGTCTATAAAATTTTAGACCCGCCGGAAACAACGGATCTAAAGATAATGTTCTTATGAAAGGCTTGCTTTTGCAGTTTCAACCAGCTTTGCAAATCCCTGTGCATCATGAATTGCCAGCTCGGAAAGCATTTTACGGTTCATAACGATTCCTGCCTTCTTCAAACCGTTCATAAAGGTGGAATAGTTCATACCGTTGCTCTTGGCTGCCGCACTGATACGGGCAATCCACAGCTGTCTGAATTCTCTCTTCTTTTGCTTTCTGCCGACATAAGCAAATGCCAGCGATCTCATAACCGCCTGATTTGCAACTCTGTATTGCTTACCCTGCGCACCACGGAAGCCCTTTGCCAGCTTTAATACCTTCTTATGTCTTTTTCTGGTGGCCATTGCACCCTTTACTCTTGCCATTTCTGTTTCCTCCTATTCGCTTATTTGTAAGGAATTAATTTCTTCACAACGGACGCATTTGCAACGCTTGCATATCCGGTCTTGCGAAGACCTCTTTTTCTCTTGGTGGATTTCTTAGTCAGAATGTGACTGCGAAATGCCTTTCCTCTTTTTACCTTACCGTTTTTTGTAAGCGAAAAACGCTTTGCCGCACCTCTATGGGTTTTAATCTTAGGCATTTTTAAAACTCCTTTCCCATCTTGAAATAAATAATATCAAGCCCGCATTATCTTTGCGCAACGGGCGCAATAAACATTACCATGTTTCTGCCTTCCATTTTCGGAGGACGCTCCACCGAGCCAATCCCATCAACACCGCTCTGGAACCGTTCCAGCAATGTTTTTCCTAACGCAGTATGCTGCATTTCACGACCGCGGAACCGCACTGCAACCTTAACCTTATCGCCGGCCTTTAAGAACTTTAACGCATTGTTCAGCTTGGTTTCAAAATCATGCGTATCAATGGAGGGAGACAGGCGAACCTCTTTCACTTCCACTATTTTTTGATTTTTTCTGGCTTCCTTTTCCCGCTTGGCAAGCTCAAACTTATACTTACCGTAGTCCATGATTTTGCACACGGGCGGCTTTCCCTGAGGAGCAATCATCACCAAAT
>CAKSSZ010000024.1 GCA_934489915.1 uncultured Clostridia bacterium
GGACAACGAAGCGTCTGATATCATCCCCATCCGCAGCACAGTTGACGGTGCATTTATGAGTTATATGACTTCGGTTCCGGATACAGGGTTCTTCATTGATGAAAACGGTAAGGTAACCAACCGTAGAGAAGAGAATATTGCAGGGAAAAAGGTCATGCAGGAATGGTATCAGAAGGGATTCTTCCCGGCTGACGTTTCTACCCTGACAGATGAAGCCTCTTTGATTAAGGCAGGAAAAATTTTCAGCCGTTACAGCCGTCAGCTGCCCGGCGTAAGCGGAAAGTTTAAAATTTCTAACGGTTATGATGTTGTAAATGTGGAAACCCGCGAGGGTGTAATCAGCAGAAGCGGCGTACAGTCTACTATGACTGCCGTAAGCGCTACCTCCAAGCATCCGGAACGCGCGATGAAGCTGTTAGAGCTGATGGAAACAGACAAATACCTGTTTAACCTGATGGCATACGGCATTGAGGGTCAGGATTGGGAAAAGGATCCCTCCGATGAGGAACGGATTATCAGAGATTCCAGTGCTTACTATGTGCCTGAATACTTAATCGGGAACCAGTTCTTAGCGTATATTCTGCCCAGCTATGAAAATACCGTTTGGAAAGAAACAGAAGAAAAAAATGCAGAAGCTAAGGTGGACCCGAACAACAGCTTCTCCTTTGACCGTACCCCGGTTGAAACCGAGCTGGTTAATTTAGCGTCTATCACCAAGGAATATGATTCTCAGCTGTCTTACAGTGATATTCCTGTGGAAGAAACCTTTGCAACCATTGACGAAAAATCGAAGCTGGCAGGTATAGATAAAGTAAAAGAAGAAGTACAGGCTCAGTATGACGCCTGGAAAGCTCAGCAATAGTGAAAAGGAGAGAGTAACACATATCAATTGGGGATGGTTATATAACCTGCGGGGAGCCATCCCCATCACTCGTTTTGAATGGAGTATGGAGTTGGATCATTCATATTTTCTAAATTTTATTTAGACATTCAAGAGGAACGGATTATCCGAGATTCCAACGCTTACTATGTGCCTGAATATCTGATTGGGAACCAGTTCTTAGCATACATTCTGCCTAGCTATGAGAATACCGTTTGGAAGGAAACAGAAGAAAAGAACGCAGAAGCAAAGGTAGATCCCAACAACGGCTTTTGCTTTGACCGTACCCCGGTGGAAAATGAATTGGCGAACTTAAACTCTATCGGCTCACAATACAGCAATCAGCTGACTTACAGTGATATTCCTTTGGAGGAAACGTATGCACTGATTGATGAAAAAGAGAAGTTAGCGGGCGTGGATAAAGTAAAGGAAGAAATTCAGGCTCAATATGACACCTGGGCTGCGAATAACAAATAATTGAATGAGTATGAATTGCCGTCTCGTAATGGAGACGGCAACTTTTTAAGCGCAAAAGGAAGAGCAGCAAAACAAGATCGTTTTGCTGCTCTTCCTTTTGCATTCGTTTATTTTTGAAACGGTTCCTTTTAAAAGAATTCCTCATTAGATTCGGCTTGTTCGTTCTGATCGCCCCGTGCCATCATTTCTAAATATTGCTGGCGATTCATTAAAACTGCACGTGGCTTGCTGCCTTCAAACGGACCTACCACGCCTTGTTCTTCCAGCTGATCCACCAGCCGGGCGGCACGGGCGTATCCTACCCGCATTTTACGCTGCAGCATAGAGGTGGACGCCTGTTGATTTTCTACTACAATTTCTATCGCCTTAGGCAAAAGCGGATCCCATAATTCTTCTTCCTCTTCGTCGCTGCTTTCTTTTCCCTTAGGATCGGGAGTACGCTTAATAAATTCCATTGCTTCTTCATTATAATCGGCTTGTCCGGAATTTTCTTTGACAAAGCGTACCACTGATTCCACCTCTTTATCACTGACAAAAGCGCCCTGAACGCGGATGGGCTTGCTGACGCCAATGGGATAATAGAGCATATCTCCGCGCCCCAGCAACTTTTCCGCCCCGGCAGAATCCAAAATGGTGCGGGAGTCAATTTGCGAGGAGACAGTAAATGCAATACGGGAGGGGATATTTGCCTTAATAATTCCGGTAATGACGTCTACAGACGGTCTTTGGGTTGCAATCACCAGATGCATTCCGGCGGCACGGGCCATTTGTGCCAGACGGCAAATGGCGTCCTCTACTTCATTTGGAGCAACCATCATCAAGTCTGCTAACTCGTCGATAATAATAACAATCTGCTCTAAGGGACGGACGGCGTCGTCCTCCTCCGCCATAGCGTTGTAGCCGTTAATATCCCGTACGGCATTATCGGCAAAGAGCTTATACCGGCGGGTCATTTCACTGACTGCCCAGTTTAATGCATTGGCCGCCTTTTTAGGATCTGTTACAACCGGGGAAACCAGGTGAGGAATGCCGTTATAAACCCCCAGCTCTACCACCTTCGGGTCAACCATCAGCAGCTTCACCTCGTTAGGGGTTGCCTTATACAGGAGGCTTGTGATAATGGTATTGATACATACGCTTTTCCCGGAGCCGGTTGCGCCGGCAATCAGCAGATGGGGCATTTTCCCGATATCTGCAATGACGGTTCTGCCGGTAATATCCTTCCCGAGGGCGAAGGCAATTTTAGATTCGCTGTTGCAAAACTCTGTGCTTTCCACACAGGTGCGCATTGCTACGGCAGCCCGTGTTTTGTTGGGAACCTCAATCCCTACTGCGCTTTTTCCCGGAACGGGGGCAATTCGGATGCCTGAAACGCCCAGCTGCAAGGCAAGATCGTCTGCCAGGCCGGTAATTTTACTGAGCTTGGTTCCCATCACCGCTTCGATTTCATAACGGGTTACACTGGGGCCGGACTGAACATTAATTACTTTTGCGGAAACGCCGAAGCTTTTAAAGGTTTCAATCAATTTACCGGCTGTTTCCTTCAGCTCCCGTACAAATTTTTCACTTCTATGGTTATCCTCCCCTTCTTTCAGCAAGGTGATGGGAGGGATAATGTAATCAATCGTTTCCTGAGACAGAGTTACGTCAAAGGAGGAATCTTCTGTTAGCTCCGGCTTTGGTGCTTCTGTTAAAGAAAGCTGCTCCCCTGTTTCCAGATTGCCTTCCTCCGGCAAATGGAAAATAGGAATATCCGGATCAAAGGGCGGCTCCTCCAAATCCTCTAAAATAGAAGGAAGCGGCTCCTTTTTTTCTTTTTTCTTTGGTTTTTCCGGCTGCTTTACCGGCTCGGCATGACGGCGGGTGATCTCATCGGCAACTCGTTTCCCCAGCGTGAACAGGGACTGTTCTGCAATGACCAAAACAGACGCAATCACCCCGGCTGCAATCACAATTCCCGTGCCAAAATTACCGATCAAGCTGCTGATGGCAAAATACAAGCTGCCTCCCAGCAGTCCGCCACCTTCCAGATCCATTCCCAGCCGCCAAAATTCCGCCGGGTCGAATCCCAGCTCCCAGGCGGCATGATCTACCATTTCCAAAAGCAAGCTGCATAAAAGCAAAAGAGTACAGGCGGCAATGTATTTAAATGTAACCTGCTTGCTGCGTTCTAAAAATGCCAAAGCGGCCATCCCTGCAAAAAAGAAAGGGAAAAGATAAGCTGCCCTGCCAATCAGTCCGCCGCAAAGCGCCTGAAACCAATGGCCGACCAATCCGGCGCTGTCTGTATAGACAGACGCAGCCGATAAAATGGCAAGAACCACGCACAGGATGAGCTTTAATTCTGCACGGTAAGGGAATTGCCCTTGCTTTGCCAATCCGGTCTCTTTGGAGCGGCCGGTTGTTTTTTTTCTCGTCGGCTTGGCTTTAACTACCTTAGCCTTCTTTTTTTGTGCTGCCAAAGGACATCTCCCCTTTCTTAAAATAATTGCGAGCCAGAGCGGCCAACATGCGGCTGCCTGTTTCGATACATGCTTCCTCGGCGATAAAACGGGCGGAGTGAAGCGGCGCCTCCCCTCCGCTTCCCAAGTGAAATAAAACGCCCGGAACCAAAGAGGAAAAATAAGCAAAATCTTCTCCGCTCATAAAGGGTTCTGTTTCATGAACGACGGCATCCTTCCCCAGCAGCTCCTCGCCGGTTTGGAATACCAGCGCTGTCATGGCTGCGTCATTGCAGACTGGCGGGTAAAGCCGTCGGAATTGATAAGTATGTTCCATTTTATGCCGCTGGCAGACTGCTTTTGCAATTCGACCGATTTCATGCTCCATTTTGTCCCGCAGTGTGGGAGTGAAAGTGCGCACTGTTCCCTTAATAGTTACCTGATCCGGGATTACGTTAAAGGAAGAGCCGCCGTTGACGGCGCAAACGCTCAGCACGCATTTTTCCCCTGCTGCAGCCATGGACGTACCCGCCCCGGTAAGGGCGCTGATCAGCTCCGCTGCAGCGGGAAGGGGGTTGCATGCCAGGTGAGGATATCCTCCGTGACCGCCGCGGCCTGTCACGGTGATAAAAAATTCATCCGGCGACGCATAATAAGGACCGCTTTTACACGCAATTTTACCCGGAGCCAGCCCCGGTTTTACGTGAAGCGCCGCAGCGGCGGAAATGCCCTTTGCCGCCCCTTCCCGAATCATTGGTTCGGCACCGCCTGCCCCCTCTTCTGCCGGTTGAAAGAGAAAACGAACCTTTCCCTTTGGCAAAGGGGCTTCCTGCAGCAGCATGATACATCCTAACAAACAAGTCATATGGATATCATGGCCGCAGGCGTGCATGACTCCCGGAGTTTGCGAAGCAAAGGGCAGGCCGGTTTGTTCTGTGATGGGGAGAGCGTCCATATCGGCACGGAGCAGTAAAACAGGTTCTCCTTCTCCCAGCTCTGCCGTAATGCCTGTTTTGGCGATGCCGCTTCGGTAAGGAACTCCCAGTTCACGCAGGACAGAGCAAAGAAATTGCGCCGTTTCCGTTTCGCAAAATTCCAGCTCCGGATGCTGATGCAATTTTCTTCTAATCGGAATTAATTTTCGTAATAATTCTGTTTGTTCCAATCAAAAACACCTCTTCACTCTATAGTATATCATAGGAAGAGGTGTTTGTAAAATGAATTTTTGATTACAAAAATTTGCCCAAAAGGAGCAGCAGCGCTGCTCCCGGCAGCCCCAGCAGGGCGGTGAGTAAAACGCTGAATAAATTAATTCCGACGGCAACCCCCGTCCAGGCCTCTAAGAAATGAAATGCAAGCAGTACCGCAATTCCCGCAACACTGTTACAGATCAGCCGAAGCAGCAGCTTTAACGGCTTTAAAAATAAACGGATGGCTGCAGCCAACAGTATGATGCCGATCAATATGGTAATTGGTTCATTCATCTCCATCCCCCCTATGCTTCACTGTATGAAAGAAAGGGACAAAACATGATTTAATTGATCAATTCATATTCAAAATTTTCAAAATGTAATTGGGAACCTAAATCGGTTCCCGGCGGCAAAAGAGCCAGCGCAATAAATACTTCGCAGCCGTCTGCTTCGTTTTGCAAGGTTGCATATTCCCCTTCAATCCGGATTACGGTATAGTCCATCGGTTCCATAAAATCAAATCCTCCTCAGTGTATGATAGGAATACTGTGCAGCGCTGAAACGGAGCAGGGTGTTACTGAGCAGCAAAGGGCGGTGAGCCATACGCCTGCCCGGCGCGCCTCCTCCAAAGCGTCCGCAAATTCCGGGTGCATGGCACGGTTTGCCGTAAAGGCAGCGGCTTGTTCCATCTGAATGATAAAAATAACCCAAGCCTCGTATCCCATTTGCCGGCATCGAATCAGCTCCCGCAGATGCTTGACTCCCCGCTGGGTGGGTGCGTCGGGGAATAAGGTCAGACCGTCTTGCTCTAAAGTGACTCCTTTTACCTCCGCAAAAATCCGTTTTTCTCCTTTTTCTAAATAAAAGTCAAAACGGGAGGAGAGAAACGGAACCTCCCGCTGCACCCGGGAAAAGGAAAGAGTGGACAGCCATTCTGCGGCAATTTGATTGGGCGCCTGAGCGTCCATGTTGATGATTTGATTCCCCTTTTTTACGGCGATCAGATCATATTTGGTTTTTCGGTTCGGCGTTCCGGGAGCGTGCAAAAAAACGGTGGCTCCCGGGAGCAGCAGCTCCCGGCACCGGCCGGTATTTTTTACATGACAAACTTCCTGCCTGCCCTCTATTTCTACATGAGCAATAAAGCGGTTCGGACGGGACAGAAAGTTTCCTGCGGTGCAGTTGGAATAAGTCAATTACAATCCCCTCCCGTGTCATATCATTGGCTTTTTTTCATCCAGTCTATTTGCTGATCTGCCTCTTCCTTTTGTTGATAAAAATCAGATAAAAAGGAGACGGCGTCAAATTTTTTAATATTGCTTCGATAGGGTTTGATCGGGTATTTGCTGCGGTAGGAATCAATCCATTCGGAAAATAACTTTTGCCGTGCCAGATACACCATGGCAACCTCCTGATCAGCAAAATCCTCCTCTCCGTTAATCCGCTGCATCAGATAAAGCGCTTGCTCGGTTTCAATCAATTCACTGATTTCATTTTCCTCCAGAGAAAAGGCGGCTTCTTCCGCAGTTTTATCCAGTTGCCCCCGGGTGATCAGCTGATCATAGATTTGAAATTGTTCCTCGTTTGCTAATTGTTTTTGCAATGCCGGAAAGGGTTCCCCCTGCTGCAATTTTTGATAAATTCCATAGCCTTTTGTACGCAATTGTTCCTGCTCTGCCTCCGGAAGCGGGTTCCCGGAGGAATCGGTCAGAGAGATGCGGATAAAATGCAGTTTTAAGTATGATTTTGCATACAATTGCCGGGCGGTCTGTTCCACATCGGCAGGATCTGCTGTGGAGATAAAATAGGCTTCCAGCGCTTTTTTATAGCTTTCTGCCAAAATGGTCTGCCTCCAGACGGGCAATGTAATTCCGCGGCTTTTTAATTGAAATTGGAGTAAGGGCGTATCCTGCCGGTTTTGCAAATCTTCCAGCTGCCGATCCCGTTCCTGCAGCTGCTCTCCGGTTAAAGTCAGAGAAAGGGATTCTGCAATTTTAGGATACATCCGGTCTGCCTGCAACAAGTCCAACGCTCTTTGTTTTAACTGTTTTTCCCGTTTGGCATCCTCCCAATAGGAGGGATCTTTCCCGGCCTGGCGGGCATTTTCGGCAGCCAGAGTGAGGTAATATTGAAATTCGTCCAGCTTGATTTCTTCCCCCTTCATAACAGCGGCCGTATCCTCTGAACCAAAAAAGAAAAAGGAGGGGAAAAAATGTGCAGCCGTAAAAAAGGAAATGATCAGAATGAGAATAAGGGTCAGCCCGCCTCCCAATACAATCCACAGCGTTTTGTTGGAATCCCGCAATTCGTTCGGTTCAAAGTTCCGCTTTTTCTTAGGCTCCCAATTACCCAGGGTCTCCTTTTTCTTCATGTTGTCAGCCCACCTTTCCTTCTGTCCGTCTTACGCAAAAAACGATTTGATAAATTTATTATAGCGCAGTTCGTGGGGATTGTCAATAAAAAGGAGGCAGGAAAACAAAAGAGCTGTTGCAAAAGTCCATGGACTTTTGCAACAGCTCCCATAACCGTTCGGATTATTTGTACAGAGGACCGTAATGCTGGCAAGCTCTGTAGTCGGTAGAGGTAGAATCGGTACCCTTGCCGAAGCCGCCCCAGGAATGAGGACGGTAAATCTTTTCTTCCGGTACGTTGTGCATTGCAACCGGAATTCTCAGCATGGATGCTAAGGTGATCAGATCAGCGCCGATATGGCCGTAAACCGTTACGCCATGGTTAGCGCCCCAGTTTGCCATTACGCTGTAAGTATCTTTAAATGCGTCTGTATCATTCAGAATCGGTGCAAACCAGGTGGTCGGCCAGGTAGGATCGGTTCTCTGATCCAGCTTTTTATGCATGTCTTCCGGCAGGATAACAGAATAACCTTCTGCAATTTGCAGTACCGGGCCAACGCCTTCCACAATGTTGGTACGGATCATGGTGATGGGCATTTCTGCTTCTGTCTTGAAGTGAGAGGAGAACCCGCCCCCTCTGAAGTATTCATAGTCAGCCCGGCACCAGTCAGTGGCTTTCAAGCAGGCTTCGATATCCTGATCGGTCATATCCCACCAATTTTTCATAATGCCGTTGCCCTGTTCATCCTTCACAGCGCCTGTGCAGTCCATAGCGGTTGCACCGGAGTTGATCAGATGGATAAAGCCGTTAGCCGCTTTGCCTTCCGGCTTTTTGCCGGTTACCCGTTCTACTGCTTCCGGGCTCCAGTAAGTACGCACGTCATGGAAGCACGGAGCCTTATTGGTCAGCAGGGTGCCGAACAGCATGGAGATTCCGTTCAAGGTGTCGTTTTCCGTTGCAAACGGAACCGGTTGTTTTTTGCCGTTCCAGTCAAAGGAAGAGGCCATCAGAGATTCGGTAAAGTCAGCGTTGGGCAGCCAGTCTGTCCACATTCTCTGACCCTGGAAGCCGCCTACAATACCGTTTCTGCCCAGGGCTTCTTCATGCCAGCCCATTTCGTCCAGCTTAGGATTACCGTTTAAGATATCCCGTACAATGATGGTAAACTTCGCAATGAATTCCCAATCCTTGTCCGCCGGAATGACCTTGGATTTTTTCACGATTTCTGCCAGGTTTTTGCCGGCGTTCTTATCAAAGCCTTCCTTGCAGTTTTTCTTCATCCATGCCAGTGCCTTTTCATATTCGTCATGGTCATAGATTTCCAAAGTAATTCTTCTCAGAATTTCAGTCAAGTCTACCCATTCTGCACGCAGACCCAGATAGTCTTGCATAAAGCTTGCGTCACAGTAGGAGCCGGCAATGCCCATTGCCACGCCGCCCAGGTTGACATACGCTTTATTTTTCATCTGACCGACTGCAATGGCGGCCTTTGCAAACCGAATCATTTTTTCTGCAACGTCGGCAGGGATGGTGGTATCGTTTGCTTCCTGTACGTCGTGACCGTACATGGAGAAGGCAGGTAACCCTCTCTGTGCAAACGCTGCCATAACGGCGGCTAAGTACACAGCGCCCGGACGTTCTGTGCCGTTAAAGCCCCATACGGCTTTGATGGTATCGGCGCTTAAATCCATGGTTTCGCTGCCGTAGCACCAGCAGGGAGTCACAGCCAAGGTTGCTACCACGTTTTCAGAGGCAAACTGTTCTGCTACCTTTGCAGCTTCAGCGCCGCCGCCGATGGTGGTGCAGCCGATAACACACTGTGCAGGCGTTCCGTCTAAGTAAAATACGTTTTTCTCAATCAATTCCTTGGCAGCCTTTGCCATATTCATGGTTTGTTCTTCCAAGCTTTCTCTTACACCGCCCCATCTGCCGTCGATGGTCGGGCGAATGCCGATTTTAGGATAATTCACAAAAAACCCTCCTTATTAAATTTGTATTATAATATTATTATATGCTTGACTTTTGGTGATTTCTTGGAGTATAATAGTAAAAAAGTATAATTATATTCACTTTTCGGAGGAAATCATGAAAATCCAGGGAACCTATGAAGAGATGAGCCGGGGAACACCCGATTTTCCCCTTGGTTATTATCGGGTGGACAAGACGCATCCCAACTACCATATGCAGCTTCACTGGCATGTGGAGTATGAAATGATTCACATTTGCACCGGGGTCTTAACCTTATTTTTGGATGAGGATACTCTGGTTTGCCGGGCGGGAGATGCGGTACTCATTACCGGCAGTATTCTGCATGGGGCAACGCCTGAGGAATGCGTTTATGAATGTGCGGTGTTTGATCCAAGAGCGTTGTTTCAAGGACGGCTGCGGACAGCCTTGGAGGAATTGGCGGCATTTGCTCATTTTCCTGCCGGCAGTCCGGAAAATGAAGCGGCATGTTCCTTTTTTGAGTCCTTTTCTCAGGCGGCTGCCGGATCGGAATTTTTTACGCTGGGCGCACTTTGCCGCTTTTTTGGAATGCTGCAGCGGGGGGAACAGTTTTTTGTAGAAGGCAGCAGCAGCAAAAAGGTGCAGCATTTAAAGCAGGCGCTGCGGCTGATTGAAACGGATTATGCGTCCACCGTGACTTTGGAACGGCTGGCGCGCTCCTGTGGAATGTCCCCGAAATATTTTTGCCGGTTTTTCAGGGAAATGACGCATAAAACACCCATTGATTATTTAAATCATTACCGGATTAAAATGGCTTGTGAAATGCTGCGGGAGAATCAGGAATCTGTGACAGAAATCGCATTAAGCTGCGGCTTTAATGATTTGAGTTATTTTATTAAAACCTTTAAGCGGTACCAGGGCATGTCTCCTAAGGCATACCGTAACCATGGATTGAACAAGGAGGGGGATCAGGAATGAAGCTGGTGATATTGGATGGAGTCACGCTGGGGGAGGATATTGACGCCGCTTCTTATTTTCGGGAGCTGGGTGAAGTGGAGGCGTATTCTTTTACCCAACCGGAGCAGGTAGAAGAGCGGATTGGCGATTGCCAGGTTGTGATTTTAAATAAGGTACAGCTGAATGAAAGCAATTTGGCAAATGCAAAGCGTTTAAGGCTGATTTGCGTGACGGCAACGGGATATGATAATATTGATTTGGATTACTGCAGGAGAGCAGGCATCGGAGTATGTAATGTGAAGGGCTATTCCACCGATTCTGTGGCTCAGCTTACGGTGGCTATGGCGCTTTCTCTGGTCAATCATTTGCCGGCGTATCATCAATATACCGTTTCCGGCGCTTATACAGCCAGCGGACGGCAGAACTGTCTGACGCCGGTGGTACACGAGCTGAGGGGGCAGACCTGGGGGGTGATCGGCTACGGCGCCATCGGCCGCCGAACAGCACAGATTGCAGAAACGCTCGGATGTCGGGTGATGGGTTGCCGTCGGTCGCCGGGCGGAGCGCCCTTGGAGCAGGTGTGCCGGGAGGCAGATATTATCACCATCCATACTCCCCTAACCGATCAAACCCGCGGGATGATCTGCCGGGAGCTGATTTCCTTGATGAAGCCCTCTGTGATTTTGATTAACGTTGCCCGGGGAGCTGTGTGGGACGAGGAAGCAGTTGCGGAAGCGGTGCTGTCCGGGCGTATCGGCGGGATGGGCTGTGACGTATACGACGGCGAGCCGATGCGAAAGGATCACCCCTTTTACGGATTGACTGACTGCCCTAACGTTTGCTTTACTCCCCATATGGCATGGGGGGCATATGAGGCCAGGGTGCGCTGTTTGAAAGAAATCGTTTTAAACATTCAAGCATTTTACAACGGAGAATCCCGTAATCGGGTAGAAGGGTGAGAACCATGCATATTTTTGTACGAGACCGTTATTTTTATAAAAGCTTTTTTTCTTTGCTGGTGCTGCTGGCGCTTCAAAATTTAATTACCTTTGGGGTGAATTTGGCGGATAATTTAATGCTGGGCGCCTATAGCGAGGCGGCGTTGTCCGGCGCAACCTTGGTGAATCAAATTCAATTTTTTGTGCAAATGGTTGTTATGGGCATTGGGGAAGGGTTTATTGTGCTTGGCTCCCGGTATTGGGGAGAGCAAAATACAGATGCTATCCGGCGGCTGGTATTCTCTGTGTTTTGGCCGGCGGCTTTGTTTGGGATTGGCATCTGGGCAGTTTCCTTTTTTGCTCCCTACCAGGTGCTGGGGCTGTTTACCAATGATCAGGTGATTTTGGAGGAAGGGGTTGCCTATCTGCGGATTGTGTGCTTTACCTATCTGCTGTTTTCGCTGACCAGCGTATTGCTGGCGGTGCTGCGGAGTGTGGAGACGGTGCGGATTGCCTTCCTGGTTTCCTGCTCCACCTTGGTGCTGAATGTATGCTTTAACAGCTTGCTGATTTACGGCAAGCTGGGTTTTCCGTCCTTGGGCGTACGGGGAGCGGCGATTGCAACCCTGATTTCCCGGGCGGTGGAGCTGGTGATTGTCCTTTTCTTTTTAAAGTTTCGGGATCGAAAGCTGCACCTGACCCTCCGGGATTGCGTAGGGTATGATCGGGAGCTGTTCCGGCAGTATACTAAGGTTTCGGCACCGGTGATTGCGGGGAATGCTTTTTGGGGGATTGCCATGGGGATTCAAACCTCCGTTTTGGGACATTTAGGCTCAGAGGCGATTGCTGCCAACAGCATTGCTACGACTTTGTTTCAAATTGTTTCGGTAGCAACTTATGCCTCTGCTGCTGCGGCAGGCGTTTTGATCGGAAAAACCATTGGAGAGGGTCGGTCAGATGCGGTGCGGGCATACGGCGTGACCTTGCAGGTGCTGTTTTTGATCATTGGCTTGCTGACCGGCGGCGTTCTTTTTGCTCTGCGGGATGTGATGCTGAGCTTTTATACGGTTTCCCCGCAAAGTAAAGCGCTGGCATGGCAGTTTATTACGGTACTTTCCGTGACGGTGATCGGTACCTCCTACCAGGTTCCCTGCCTGACCGGAATCGTCCGTGCCTGCGGAGACACTGCCTTCATTTTCTATAATGATTTGATTTTTATGTGGGGACTGGTGCTGCCGGCTTCTGTTTTGGCTGCGTTTGTATGGAAAACCTCTCCCCTGATTGTGTTTTGGTGCTTGAAAATGGATCAGATATTAAAATGTTTTGTGGCGGCGGTCAAGGTCAATCGGATGATTTCCCATCCGGAACAATTTTCGCTTAAATAGGTTTTTTGTTACAAAACAAAAACAGTTTTACAAAAAGATTGCAAAGCGGTTACGTCTGATTTTCATCCACAGAATTTATCCACTTATCCACCGGTTTTCCACATGAAAAAACGAGGTGACAACAGTTATTCACAAAGTTATCCACATTATCCACAAATGATCGGCGGTGAAAAGTGTGGATAACAAAAAGCGATTTTTTTCGGGAAAAGAGGAGGAATTTCTCTTGCAATTCGGAAAAAAATGTACTATAATAAAACAATAACAGGAAGAAAGGATGGCGGCGCAATGATTACAGTAACCAGAACGACAAAAGAATCCCGGATCTGCGTTTCATTAGATCCTGCCGGACTGACGGAGGAGTATAAAAAGGATTTGGAAACCCCCAGTGCAATGCTCAGTCATATGCTGGAGCATTTGTCTTATCGGTCGGGGGTGGGGCTTAAAGTTTCCTGCGAATATGACGGATTTCCTTTGGCTCATGTTTTGTTTGAGGATTTGGGCATCACCGTCGGGCGAGCCTTTGGCCGGCTTTCGGAACGTCAGGTCAAGGACGGCTGCTACGGCTATGGGGACGCAGTAGGCATGATTGACGAGGCCTATGCCCAGGCGGCGGTCAGCTTTGAATCCAGAGCGTTGTTTTTACTGGAGGACGCTGCCGTCTCCATACCGGCAGCATGCGAGGACGCCAAAAGCGAGGATTTGGAAACCTTTTTAGACGGTTTTTGTCAGGGAGCGCGCTGCACGCTGCAGGTAGAAGTGCGGCGGGGGAAAAATGCGCATCATATCTGGGAGGCCGTATACCGTGCCGTAGGCTCCGCATTGGAACAAGCCTTAACCTGCCACCCTGCCCGGGCAGGAAAGACCTCCGGTGTGGCGGGACAAATTCAATGGGAAATATCGGAGGAGAACAAATGAAGCAATATAAGCTTGCGCTG
>CAKSSZ010000025.1 GCA_934489915.1 uncultured Clostridia bacterium
ACGGTGATTTCTTCCACCGGTACGGTTGTTTCTTCCCGGATCGGCTCGGTGGATAACTCTCCCCCGTCCTTCACCGCTGCATATACCGCACCGGCGCACAGCATCACCGCCACACATATGATTGCTATCTTCCTTTTCATCCTTTTTCCTCCTTATGTTCCATTTTATTCTTTATTTCGACACTATAATACCATATAATTCTTTTTTTGTCAATCATTTATTTGAATTTTTTTCTAAATAATACAAAAAGAGAGTAATCATAATTGATTACTCTCAGACCGCTGACAAAGTCAAAGTCAGCGGTCGTTTTTTGTAAAAAAACTTTCCAAAACATGCGTAATATGGTATCATATAAGTGTAGAAAACAGTGTAATAATGGGGTGTTGAAATGCTTTCGGAAGGAAGAAACCGACAGAGGAAAATGGAGTTTGTATACATAGATGATTTGGTACCGAAAGATCATATATTAAGAAAAATAGATAAATATATTGGTTTTTCGTTCATAAATGATTTGTGCAGACCGTATTACTGTGAAAATAACGGCAGACCGGCAATAGAACCCGAGATAATGTTCAAAATGCTTTTCATAGGATATTTGTTTGGCATCAGAAGCGAAACAAGACTTGTAGAAGATGTAAAGGTAAACATAGCCTACAGATGGTTTTTAGGCTATGGTATAGAAGATAAAATACCTGACGCAAGTGTAATATGGCAAAACAGGTTAAGAAGGTTTAACGGAACAGACATTCCGAGGCAAATTTTTGAAAACATCTTAATTACTGCAGCGGTGCAGAACATGAAGAGGATTGCAAATATCCTTTGGAAGAGGGATTTGCACTTTTTATCAACACGGATTAAAAATCTAATATGTATGACAAAAACCCACCCGGGAATGGTGGGTTTGTCAGTAATCTGGGAGCTGTTTCAATTGAAACAGCTCCGTTTGTTTTTATGCTTCTTATTTGCAAGCTGCACCATTAATGCACACTCTATGCGCTTTCGAAACAGCTCGCAGCCATATTCGTACACGCCGTTGATCGAACCGGTTGCGTGATAGGCATTGGCGGCACAGCCGCCTGCACAATACAGCTTTGCCCAGCAGTCGGCACAGGCGGGGCGGGTATAAATATTGCATTCTGCAAACTTTTCCCGAAGAGCGGTATTGGTCACTCCTTGGGATACGTTCCCCATGTAGTATTCTTCATTTCCTACAAATTGATGACAGGGGTATAGATCTCCTTCCGGTGTAACCGCCAGGTATTCCGTTCCGGAGCCGCAGCCGGCTACCCGCTTGTAAATGCAGGGGCCACCGGTTAAGCTGATCATATAATGATAGAAGGTAAATCCGTCTCCCCGGCGGTTGCGGCGGATCATTTCCCGTGCCAGTTCTTCATACTGTTCTTTCAATACCGGCAGATCCTCCTCGGTCAGTGCGCAGGGGTCTGACGGGTTGCACACCACCGGCTCCATACTCAGTTCCCGAAAGCCCAGGTCTGCCATATGCAAGATGTCCTGCAAAAAGTCGGTGTTATAATGAGTATAGGTGCCCCGGATATAATAGCTTTTCTCTCCCCGGCGGGAAACAAATCGCTGAAATTTCGGCACGATTTTTTCATAGCTGCCCCGATTTTCCAGATCCTTGCGGAACCGGTCATGCACTTCCTGTCGGCCGTCCAAGCTCAGCACTACGTTATGCATTTCCCGATTGCAAAAATCCGTTACCTCATCATCCAGCAGCACGCCGTTGGTGGTCAGGGTGAAGCGGATTTTTTTATCATATTTTTGTTCCAGCTCTCTGCCGTAAGCCACCAGCGCCTTTACAACCTCCCAATTCATCAGAGGCTCTCCGCCGAAGAAATCCACATCCAGAGTTTTATGACTGTCGCAGTGGGTCACCAAAAAGTCCAGTGCGGCCTTTCCCGTCTCCAGGCTCATCAGCCCCCGCTTGCCCTGATAGGTTCCCTGAGCGGCAAAGCAATAGGAGCAATTCAGATTGCAAACGTGCGCTACGTGCAGGCACAGCGCCTTTACATCCGTTTGATTGCGCCGATAATGCTTTGCAACCTCCTCATATACATCCTCTGAGAAAAGCTTACCTTCCTCCTTCAGCTGGGTAATATCCGCCCAGCAGTCCAAAAGCTCTTGGCGTGTGACATCCGGCTGATCTCCGTATTTTTGGAGCATAGCAGCCACGGCCTCTTCTTGAGAGGAGGTTTCATACATGCCGATCATATCATAGGCCACCGGGTCAACCAAATGGATAGAACCGCTGAAAATATCCAGCACAACATAAGTATCATCAAAAACAAATTGGTGAATCATAGGTGTTCTCCTTTATTCAAAAAAGTAGGGAATTTGCGAAAGCAAATTCCCTATCCAAACATACAATTTTGCTTATTGGTTTTTTTCGCAAGCCTGGTTTGCAACGCCGCAGGAAGTTTTGCATGCAGACTGACAAGAAGTCTGGCATTCGCCGCAGCCGCCGGTTTTCAGGGATTTGTTCAAGTCTCTGGTTTGAACTGTTGTAATTCTTTTCATTTTATTCATAGCCTTTCTGCCCGCAGATTTGTCAGTCATTCATGCAATTCTTACCACGGGCGGACAAGACGCATGGTGAGGGGTACCTGCTTTTGACCGGGTACATTCTCCTCATTTGTCTTTTAAGTATATCACAGATTTTCTCTGCTGTCAAGTACGGAGTGGATTTTTTCCACAACAACAGCAATTTTCCCCGGATACCGCCCTCGGGTGCTTCGTACACCTTCCCGGGGCAGTGTTCCGATTCTTTCTCCCGGTACAACCAGCGGAATCCCCGGCGGGTATGCCCACAAATATTCTGCACTGATCCTCCCGATGGCATGTTTTGGAGCAATCATTTCAAAAGGCGCCTCCAATGCCTGCTCCGGAGGCAGCACCATTACAGGACAGGGATAGAGCGATCGGGGGGATGACGGCGTTGTTTCACGGAGACGGCTGTCAATCAAAGAAAGTGCTTGAGAGAGCCGCTCCAGTGTGGCGGGTGTATCTCCCAGACCGGTCATGGCAAGGGCATAAGCGGAGGTTGCCAGTTCCAGCTGCACGTTTTCCTCAGTAAGCTGCCGAGACAATTCATAGCCGGTCAGATCGGTTCCTACGGTAGAAATTACCAATTTGGAAGGGTCCTGCAAAAAAATTTCTTCTTGCTTGCCCATCAGCCGCAGATGTCGCCAACCGCCCGCCTCCCGGCGAAATTGTGCCAAAGCTTCTGCCCAAGGAGTCAGCCGTTCCGGCTGCAAATTTCTCACACATCCGTCCATGGAAAGAAGAAAAAAATAAGAGGGGCTGCTGGTTTCAAATACTGCTAATTGATGCTCCAGCCGTTTTTCGTCAATTCGGCTTCCTTGCCGGTGTAGCACTGCCGTTTGGGTGAGAGAGGGGAGGGTTTTGTGCAGGCTTTGCACCACCAAATCCGCTCCGCCCTGCACGGCTCCCCCGGGAAAGGCGGGGTGAAGATCCAAATGTGCTCCGTGGGCTTCATCCACTAAAACAGGGATTCCGTGCCGATGCCCCAGTTTGCAGATAGTTGGTACATCCGAAATAATTCCTTCATAGGTAGGGCTGGTTAGAATCACCAGACGGGCGTCCGAATTTTTTTTCAAAGTCTCCTCCACTGCTTTGGGAGGGAGGGAGCCGAAGCATCCTTCCCGAAGGAGAGGCGGCTGCATAAAGACAGGGCGCAGCCCGCACAGCTCAATGGCATGAAAGACGGATCGGTGCGCATTGCGCGCTACCAACACCGTATCTCCCCGGTGCGTGGCCGCTCGAATTCCCGCCAAAATGCCGCAGGTGCTCCCGTTCACCAAAAAATAGCTTTTCTCACTGTGCCAGACCGCTGCTGCACGCTCCATCGCTTGTGCCAGCACACCGGACGGTTCATGCAAATCATCCAGCCCGGGCAGTTCTGTGACATCCAGCTCCAGGGGAAAGGCCGCTAAATCCGGCGCTGCATTTTTATTTTGCTTATGACCGGGCATATGCATAGGCAGCATTTTCTGCGCCGCATATTGCTCCAGTGTTTCCTTAACTGATCCTTCTTTCATGCTCCGTCCTCCGTTTCTTGCTATCACTATATCATAGATTGATAAAAATTGCAAGGAAAAAACAAAATTACCAGAGGATTGTTCAATCTTTGGTTGACAAAGGACAGGACAATTTGATATAATAAGGAAGTCAATGATCCTACGAAGGAGGTTTTATCATGAAAAAAATGACTTTTGGCAGTCCTGAAAGGATTGTTCCCAGCCGGTTTTGTCCGGGATTATCTCCGGTGGAAACGGAGGTTTCCTATGACTGCTCTAAAATAAAATTTCGTACCACTGCCAGGGGGTGCTTGCTGGAGCTGCCGCTGGCATATGGGGAAGAGCTGTTTGGCTTTGGGTTACAGCTGAAAAGCTTTAATCATAAAAATCATAAGCTGCAGCTGAGAGCCAATTCGGATCCTTGTGCTGCAACGGGAGATTCTCACGCACCTGTTCCCTTTTTTGTTACTACCGCCGGGTACGGAATGTATTTTGATACGGCTCGTTATTTGGAGGTGTGCTGCGGCTACGGGAAAAATACCCACCGTCCGCCCCGAACGGATAACACGGTAATTGCAACCGCAGAGGATTTGTATCAGAAAACAGGGCTGCGGGAGGAAACAGTGCTGTCTGTGGAAATCCCCGTAGCAAAGGGAATTGATGTCTACTTGTTTGAAGGGGACACCATCACCGAAATTGTTGCGCAATATAACCAATTTTCCGGCGGCGGGTGCAGTGTTCCGACTTGGGGGCTGGAGCCGATTTATCGCTGTTATGCCAAAAACACCGGAGCGGATGTGCGCCGGATGGCTGATTATTTGAAGGAGAAGGAAATTCCGGTTACCACTCTTGGTTTGGAGCCGGGGTGGCAGTCTTCCAGCTATGCTTGCAGTTACCGGTGGGATCCGGAGCGATTCCCCCGCTACCGTGAGGATTTGGCATATTTAAGAAAGAACGGATATCATATTAACTTGTGGGAGCATGCTTTTGTTTGTTCCGGTTCTCCCATTTATCAGGCGTTGGGAGATTATTGCGGTGATTATGAAGTGTGGCAGGGCTTGATTCCGGATTTTTCCCTGCCGGAAGCACAGCGGATTTTTGCTGATTTTCACCGTCAGGAGCTGGTGTCTTGCGGGGTGGACGGATTCAAGCTGGATGAGTGCGATAATTCGGATTTTGTTCTTGACTGGAGCTTCCCCAACTGTACCTCTTTCCCCGGCGGTATGGATGGAGAGCAGTATCACCAGATGTTCGGCACTTTGTATATGCAAACCATTTTAAAGGCGTTGGGAGATACCCCTACTTTGTCGGAGGTGCGCAACGCAGGGGCGCTGGCATCCAGCTATCCCTTTGTATTATACAGTGACCTGTACGATCACCGGGATTTCATCCGGGGTGTGGTCAATGCCGGTTTTTCCGGGCTTTTGTGGACGCCCGAGGTGCGGCATGCGGAAAATAAGCGGGATTTTATCCGTCGGCTGCAAAGTAATGTGTTCTCCGTGCAGTGTATCATCAATGCATGGTACTGTAAGGAAGCGCCTTGGATTTCCTTGGATTGTGAGGAGGAGGCGCGGCAGCTGCTGTCCCTACGGATGAAGCTTGTTCCTATGCTGAAGGCTGCCTTTGACCGATATCATGAAACCGGCATACCGCCCATTCGTGCGTTGGTGATGGATTACACAAAGGATCGGGAAACTTATCAGATTGACGACGAGTATTTATTCTGCGATACCTTGCTGGTGGCGCCCATGACAGCGGAGGAGGAAGAACGGCGGGTGTATCTGCCGGAGGGAGATTGGATTGATTATTGGACCGGGCAGCCGGTTGCCTCCGGGTGGCACACCGTCCGGACGGAACAAATCCCTGTATATGAAAGGAAGCAAGCATGAACTGGATTCAGGTAACAATTACAGACCCCTGCCCGGACACTGTTTGCGATCAGCTGGTTGGGCTGGGCATTAACGAATTTGAAATTGAAGATCCGGCAGATTTTGCCGATTTTGTGCAGAACCAAACCCAATATTGGGATATCATCGAACAGGAGCTGCAAGAGGATAAAGCTCGTGCTTCCTGTGTGAAAATTTATGTGCCGGAGCAGGATCGGGAGACGATACAGCTGATTGTTTCCCATTTCGGTAACAAGGCTGTCAGCTGTGCTTCTATGGATGATCAGGATTGGGAAAACGCCTGGAAGCAATATTATAAGCCCCTTCACATCGGGGAGCATTTGGTGGTTTGCCCCTGCTGGGAGGAGTATGCTCCAAAGGCGGGAGAGCGGGTGATCACATTAGACCCGGGTCCTGCCTTCGGCACCGGCAGTCATGAAACCACTTCTATGTGCCTGGCATTGATGGAATCGGCTGTGCAGCCGGGGAGGTGCGTGCTGGACATTGGCTGCGGCAGCGGGATTTTATCCATTGCCGCCCTGACCTTGGGGGCAGATCAGGTCTGGGGCGTGGACATTGACCCCATTGCAGTCAAGGTAGCCGGGGAAAACGGCGCCCTGAACGGATTCGGCTCAGACCGCCTCCATTTGTGTGCCGGGAATTTGACAGATCAAATTCAAGGTCGGTTTTCTCTGATTACGGCCAATATTATTGCAGACGCTATCATTACACTTTCCTCTCAAGTCGGTGAATTTTTGGAATCGGGCGGACATTTTCTCTGTTCCGGCATCATTGCCGACCGGGCGGCGGATACCGAACAGGCTTTGCTATCCAACGGGTTTGTGATTGAAAAGCGGGTGCAGCGCAAGGATTGGATGGCATATCTTACTCGCTGTGGGGAGAAAGAAGGGATCGGACATGCCTAAATTTTTCGTTTCTCCTGCTGAAATTTCGGGGCAAACCATAAAAATATGCGGTTTAGATGCAAAACATTTAATAAAAGTCTTGAGAAAATCAGTCGGAGATGATATAATAGTATGTGACGGCTGTGGATTTGATTATCACGGTACCATTCGGGAGATTTCCGGAACACAGGAGGTTTTGCTGGACATTCGGGAAAAATGCAAAAATTTATGTGAGCCGGAAGTGAAAGTTACCCTGTACCAATGCGTTCCCAAGGGTTCCAAAATGGATGAGGTGGTGCAAAAATGCACCGAGCTGGGAGTCAGTGCAATTGTTCCCTTTCTCAGCGCCCGCACAGTTGTACGGGACGATGCGGAAGGATTTTCCAAAAAGCAGCTTCGCTGGCAGAAAACAGCGGATGAGGCGGTGAAACAATGTATGCGGGGCGTGATCCCGCAGGTGGGGCAGACCCTTTCCTTTTTGGAAATGCTGCGCCATGCGACAGAGCACAGCTTTTGTATTATGCCTTATGAGGAATGTGACACGCCCGGTTTAAAAGAGGCACTGTTAAGCGTTCCGTCCGATTGCCGGGATGTGGGGATTATCATTGGCAGTGAGGGCGGCTTTGAGCAGGCAGAAGTGGAACAGGCACAATCCATGGGAATTCTCCCCGTTACTTTGGGGAACCGTATCTTGCGGACAGAAACCGCCGGTGCTGCCGTACTGGGCTGCGTGATGTATCAAATGGATCAAATGAAATAAAAACAAAGGAGTGTAAGGAAATGACAAAGCAAGAACAGGAAAGAAGCACAAACAGAATTTTGTTGACCATGGCAATTGCCTTTGGTGCACTGATTGGGATGTATTATTTATACGCCCTGGTAAGACCTCATAATCCGCCTGTATTTTGGGTGCTGTGCGGTTTGTTTGTCGTATGTGCCGGTGTGATGGTCGGTTTGGCAATGAACAAAAGTAAGCAAGTCGGTCTGGGATTGGTCGAAGGCTACAAGAAAAACTTAAAAGCCAGATTTCATGCAAATTTTGCGATTTTCTTTTTGGTATGTGCTGCCCTGAACGTGGTTTGCGCTCTCAGCAGCAATTTGAAGCAAGTGATGGTGATCATTGCCTGGGCGATCTGCATTTATACCATTGCTTTGATTATTTTTTCCTCAATCCATCAGCATATTGTGGGAAAAAGAGAAAAGAAGAAAAAAATCAGTGCAAAAGCAGCACAAAAGGCTGCTAAAAAACAGCTGAGAAATTCTTAATTGAGTTTGGGATGTCCGAGGGCAAAGGGGAATACCTCTTTGCCCTTTTCTATGGGATGGGAGGTGTTTTTGTGAAACGATGTACCATTGGGATTTTGGCTCATGTGGATTCCGGCAAAACCACGCTGTCGGAGGCAATCCTGTATCGAGCAGGGCTGGTTCGCTCCCCCGGGCGGGTGGATCACGGCAGCGCCCTGTTGGACAGCCATCAGATTGAGCGGGAACGGGGAATCACCATTTTCTCCAGCCAGGCCTCCTTTTCTTTGGGGGAAACAGAGGTGACCCTGGTGGATACGCCGGGTCATGTGGATTTTTCTGCCGAGGCGGAACGAACCCTTCAAATTCTGGACTACGCAATTTTGGTGGTCAGCGGGACGGATGGGGTACAAAGTCATACCCAAACCCTCTGGAAGCTGTTAAAGCGTTACGAAATACCGGTCTTTTTTTTCATCAATAAAATGGATTTGCCCGGCCCCGGGCAGCATGCCCTGATGGCACAGCTGAACTCTCATTTTTCCGATCGGTGCGTTTCCTTTGATGAAGTGCATAACCGGGATTTACGAGAGGAAATTGCTTTGTGCAATGAATCACTTATGAATGCCTTTTTAGAGGATCACCCTCTTCCGCTGGAACAAATCCGAAAGGCCATTGCCGAAAGACAGCTGTTTCCTTGCTTTTTTGGTTCTGCTCTGAAGGGAGAAGGAATTACTCCCTTTTTGGAGGGACTGGATCGGTTGACCTGTCAACCGGTTTATCCCGAAGAATTTGGCGCTCGGGTATTTAAAATTACCCAAGGGGAGCAGGGGGAACGGGTTACCCATTTGAAAATTACCGGAGGGACGCTCACTACCAAGGACGCATTGACATTTTCCTCCCCGGAAGGGAAAGAAACGACTGAAAAAATTAATCAGATCCGACTGTATACCGGTGCAAAATTTAAGCCGGTTCCCAGTGTTTGCGCCGGTGTTGTCTGCGCTGTTACGGGCTTGAGTCATGCTCTTCCCGGTCAGGGATTGGGGATTGACCCAGGGGGCGGCTCGGCGATGCTGGAACCGGTGCTGCGCTATCGAATGATTCTGCCGGATGGCACCGATCCTCATCAGGTGTTCTCTCAGCTGAAGCAGCTGGAGGAGGAAGACCCTCAGCTGCATTTGATTTGGAACAGTCAGATGCAGGAAATTCATTTGCGGGTGATGGGAGAGGTTCAGCTGGAGGTGTTGCGGGAGGTACTCGCACGGCGGTTTTCTCTTTCTGTTGATTTTGCTTACTGCAGCATTTCTTATTTGGAAACCATTGCGCATCCGGTAGAGGGTGTGGGGCATTATGAACCTCTGCGTCATTATGCGGAGGTACACCTGCTGTTAGAACCGGCACCCCGTGGGAGCGGGCTTCATTTTGCCGTGGATTGCAGCGAGGATATGCTGGATAAAAACTGGAAGAGACTGGTACTGACCCACTTGCAGGAGCAGTCCCATCCGGGCGTATTAACAGGCTTTCCCATAACCGATATGAAAATCACTCTGATTGCCGGGCGGGCGCATTTAAAGCATACCAGCGGCGGCGATTTTCGCCAGGCTACTTACCGTGCGGTACGCCAGGGCTTGCGTAGTGCGGAAAGTATTTTACTGGAGCCGTGGTACGCTATTCATTTTACCTTGCCCCCGGAATGTGTGGGCAGAGTGATGACAGATATTCAGCAGAGGGGCGGGCGGCTTGATCCACCGGAGGACGTCGGCGATACGGTATTTTTAGATGCCTATGCACCGGTGGCTGCTATGCAGGGCTATCAAACGGAGCTGGCAGGGTTTTCCCGAGGGCGAGGGCAAATGTCATGTACGGTAACCGGGTATGAACCGTGCCGGAATGCAGAGGAGGTCATTGCCCAAATCGGTTACCGTCCGGAGGAGGACACAGAGCACCCTGCCGATTCTGTTTTTTGCTCTCACGGAGCCGGCGTAATTGTTCCGTGGGATCAAGTGCGGGAACGGCAGCATGTAGACAGCGGCCTCCGCTGGGAAAAGACAGAAGAAACACAGGAGCAGGCGAAACGGTATCTGAACCGAGTGGCGGATGATGAGGAGCTGATGCGTATTTTTGAACGTACCTACGGTCCAATCAAACGTCCTGCCCACAATGCGCTGCACACGAAAAAAGAGCCTCCTGCACCGAAGCCCGCAAAGCCTCGCCCGGTCTTTTCCGGTAAGGAATATTTATTGATAGACGGCTATAATATTATTTTTTCCTGGCCGGAGCTGCACGCACTGGCAGAAAAAAATATTGACCTGGCACGGGAGACGTTGATTCACCGATTGTGTAATTATCAGGGAGTGACCCGCCAGGAAACAATTTTGGTATTTGACGCTTATCGGGTAAAGGGAGCGGTTCGTGAAATTGAACGGGTATGTAATCTTTATATTGTTTACACAAAAGAAGCGGAAACCGCAGATATGTATATTGAAAAAGCGACTCATCAGTTAGGAAAGAACAATCGGGTACGGGTGGCAACCTCAGACCGTTTGGAGCAGCTGATCATTATCGGGAACGGCGCGATTCGTATCTCTGCAGACGCTTTTTTGGCTGAGGTCACAGAAACAGAACGACAAATCAAAGAGCTGATAGACGCTCAAAAATAAAAAAGAACTTTCAGCGGGTTCAGATTACTGACGATAAATTGCACCGCCGTTTTTCAATTATTCTATATTTACATTTTCGCACTTATTCACTCTTATGCCCGTTTCATTTATATCTTCATGCGCCAACTGAGAAAAATCACGAATGTAAGTATTATTCTTAATCTCCGCATCCGCTGCGTAATTGATGTCAATAAGCGCTTTTCCGTTTTGGCTCAGCACGTTGTCGTATGTACGAATGTTGCGGTGATACGGAGGCGCTTCTTTTCCCATCAGACCAAACGGCTTTATCACAATAAGATACGGGTTTAACCCCCTTGCGCAATTGACAAATCTGTTGTTACGCACTGTAAGGTCGGTTACGGCGCTTCCTTCCAGATACCGAAGCGATGCGCCATTTACACCGATCCCGCAGCCAAAATTGTAAAACTCGCAATTTTCGACAATCGTTTTTCTGCCCGCCGGAACAAGAAATCCCCTGCCTCTGTTGTTTCCGGCTCTGCAATTATACAGATGTGCTTCCGGCTTTGCCGTTTCGGACTCCAACAAATCTCCGATGTTTATACCGTCAACAGGCTCTTGAAATTCGACCATCAAATAATATTCGCCGACAAATTCGGATTTTTTCACCGTCAGTTCGCCGCGCTTATCCAAGCTATCCTTTGATAAAACATTTATTTTTTCGCCGGGACTGTAAAGATTTACCGCCTTTTTCGCAAGATAGGTAAAATGCAAAAGCAATGTATCGGTATTGATTTTGCATTTGACAACCGAAAACAAGCTGTGAATATTTACGGAGTCATCAAAATTATTTTCAAATGTGCAATTTGAAATTTCGATCTTTCCTTTGGTGTTCACAAAATGCAGAACGTCGGCATTTACCGCCATAAATCTGCCGGAATCGGGTTTAATTACGGAATTAACATTATCGATTTTTACGTTTTTGCAGAGCAAATACACCGCCCCGAACGACGCCGATGCATACATATCGATGTTTTCCATAAGGATATTTTCGCACTTATGAAAATAAAAATCCGTATTTTTTCTTTCATGATTTGCCTGAACCAAATAATTCCCGACGGTGTGCTTAATGCTCTTGTTTTTAAATCTGAACCGAAAATGGTTGTCTGCCTGCTTATATGTATCAACCAAAACCGACATACCTCCGTACACGGGATGCGGCTCTCCCGTACACAAAAACCAGTCGGCAGTCGCAGCCGCAGGACGCTTCGGCTTGGTTTCAAACTCATTGGTAAGGCAAGCGGAAACATCCCATACAAAGTCGGTTTCGGCAGATTTTGCATACAGTTTTCTGCTTTTTTCGTCATAGCAGCATATGTTTTCCGACGAATCGTATTTCACATCAACATATTCATCGTTTGCATCAGTAATAAGCCCCTGCACAAAATACGGTGTTTTATAATCTATTTTGAAATTTTTCAAAGTAATGTTTCGGCAATTGCTGAAGCCAAAAGGCGAAATATCTCCGTCAAACACCAAAGCTGCGCCGTCACCGTCTATTGTCAAATCATCTATGTTTTCAAAATAAAATGTGTAATACTTCTTTTCGTTGCTGTACCTCGGAATATAATAGATCTGAGGCGTTGCGCAAATATTATCAAATTCCGTTTTCCCTCCGCCCAAGTGCAGCGTATCTCCGTTCCTCAGGCAGCGAACAGCCTCGCTTAAAGCAAGGGATACGCATTCGCCGCCGATAATGTAATCCTTTAAATAAATATCCATATCAAAAAGCCTCTCCGTTTTTTATTTACGGCGCCTAAAGACGCTCGCACAGCTTCCTGTCTCAACACCGTCTTTGCGGGCAATATGCCGTAATTGTACTGCAAAATCAAACTCTTATCAATGGCTGCTGTTGAAAATACCTAAAAAAAATGCGGTTTTTTCAAAAAAGTATTGATAAACAAGTGTTTTTGTGCTATACTAAGAAATCTGTCGGTGATAGCACATATATCGCGGGGTGGAGCAGTCTGGTAGCTCGTCGGGCTCATAACCCGAAGGTCGTTGGTTCAAATCCTTCCCCCGCAACTTATTTACCGCTCGGTCGTCGATTCGGTCGGGCGGCTTAATATAGGGGTATAGCTCAGTTGGTAGAGCATTGGTCTCCAAAACCAAGTGCCGAGGATTCAAGTCCTTCTGCCCCTGTTTTATTAACGGCTTAAAACCTCAGGTTTTAAGCCGTTTCTTTATTTGGGAAAACACCTTACAC
>CAKSSZ010000026.1 GCA_934489915.1 uncultured Clostridia bacterium
GAATGAACCTCCCGCTTGGAGACCTTGCCGCCCTTCTCCGCCAGTTTTTTATTAAAGCTTTCAAAGCCTTCCCGAAAACCGCATTGGCAAGCGTAAATCTGCTTTCCTGCACTGCCCCGCACCTCTAATTTTTTGTGGCAGTTAGGGCAGCGGGCATTGCTTTGCCGGCTGATATTCTGCCGGTAGCCGCACTCTCGGTTTTTACAAACGTACTGCTTCCCGTGCTTTCCGTTGACCTCTAACAAAAACTCCCCGCATTCCGGGCAGCGATTTTTCGTTAAATTATCATGCCGATAAACTGCGTCACTCTTTGCCACATCCCGCACCAGAGCAGACGCATATTCCCGCATCCGCTGTAAAAACTCCTTTGGATTCGCCTGTCCCCGGCTAATGGCGGTTAACGTCTGCTCCCATTGCCCCGTCAGCTCCGCAGAACGCAGCTCGGGAGGTACAATCGAAATTAACTGCACTCCCTTAGAGGTAGGAAAAATTTCCTTTCCGTGAAGTTCAATATAATGAACCGCAAACAACTTTTCGATAATATCCGCCCGGGTAGCAGGAGTACCCAGGCCCCCGGTGGTATTGATCGCCTCCCGCATGGCACGGTCGGTCACTGTTTTCCCTGCAAATTCCATTGCGGTCAGCAGGCTGCCTTCGGTATAACGGGGAGGAGGCGGGGTTTTCCCCTTTTTGATCTCCGTCTTAGTCACCAGAAAGCTCTCTCCCATGCTCCATTTCGGAAGGGACTGTGCCGAGTCCTCCCCCTCTTCCTCTTCTTCCTCCAGATCCATGCCATCATAGGCCGCCCGCCAGCCACGGCTCAACACCGTTTTCCCGCGGGCAGTAAACAATTCGCCGCCGCAGTCTGCCTCCACGCTGGTTTGCTCATACAGAAACGGCTCGCTCAAGGCAGCCAGAAAACGCTTTACCACCAGCATATAAATGTGCCGTTCTTCCGCAGAAAATGCAGATAAATCCAGAAACTGCTCCGTGGGAATGATGGCATGGTGATCAGATACCTTTGACCCGTCCACCACACGTTTTCCCGGCCGCAGAGGAGTTTTTAACAACTCCTTTGCCAGAGGGAATGCCCCGCCGATGGCTTTCAGCCGCTGAGGTAGAGTAGGCACAATATCCTCGCTCAAATATCGGGAATCGGTACGGGGATAGGTCAGCGCCTTATGAGTTTCATAAAGCTGCTGCATCAAATTCAGCGTCTTTTTTGCCGAGTAGCCGTATTGCTTGTTGGCGTCCCGCTGCAGCTCAGTCAGATCGTAAAGCAGCGGCACGGGCTGCTGCTTTTTTTGCTTTTTAAGAGCGGTAATCTTCATAGACTTTCCGGCAATTTTCTGTCGGATTTTTTCCAACTTGCCCGGTTCAAATACCCGTCCCAAGCCGCTTTCCCGATCCTTCCAGGAAAAGCACACCCCGGCGCCTAAAGCGCTTAGGGTTTCAAACTCCCGGGGGACAAACCGCTTGATTTCTTCCTCCCGTGCTACAATCATTGCCAAGGTTGGGGTCTGCACCCGACCCGCAGACAGCTGCGCATTATGCTTGCAGGTCAGCGCACGGGTCACATTCAGCCCCACCAGCCAGTCTGCCTCTGCCCGAGCAGACGCAGAACGGTACAAATTCTCATATTCCTTGCCCGGCCGCAAATGAGCAAAACCCTCCCGGATGGCCTGATCCGTCTGAGAGGAGATCCAGAGCCGTTTCACCGGCTTTTTACAGCCCGCTTTTTCAATAATCCACCGTGCCACCAGTTCCCCTTCACGGCCGGCGTCCGTGGCGATAATCACCTCGTCCACCTGGTCGGAGCGGAGCAGCTCCTTTACCACCCGGAACTGCTTTGCTGTGTTTTTAATCACCACCAGCTTCATTTTCTGAGGCAGCATCGGCAGGGTATCAAAACTCCATTTTTTATATTGCTCTCCGTAAGCCTCCGGATCGGCAAGAGTCACCAAATGCCCAAAGGACCAGGTGACAAAATACCGCTCCCCTGCCATATATCCGTCCCGCCCCTGCCGGCACCCCAGCACCCGGGCAAGCTCTTTCCCTACGGAGGGTTTTTCCGCAATTACCAATTGTTTTCCCATATCACACTAAATACTTTCTAAAGATTTCATAAGCGCCGTCCCAATCCAGGGAGTGATCGGCGGTATAGGTGGTTGTATCAAAGGAATCCCGTACCAGCTGCCGTGCCTCAGCAAGATTTTTCAGCTCACCCAAAGCCATCAGCTGCACCAGATTATTTCCGATTGCCGTAGCCTCCACAGGACCCGTCACCACTTCCCGCTTGGTTGCGTTGGCGGTAAAGCTGCAAATCAGCTTATCCTTAATGCCGCCGCCCACCATGTGAATCCGGTTGATTTTCTTTCCTTGGATTTCCTCCAGACTTTCAACCGTGTAACGGTATTTCAGCGCCAGACTCTGAGCAATACAACGAATGATTTCACCCTTGGTCTGGGGTACCTTCTGCCCGGTTTTCTTGCAGAATGCCGCTACCTTATCAGGCATATTATTGGGCGCTGCAAAGCTCATATCATCCGGATCAATAAAGCATTCAAAGGGAGCTGCTTCCCGTGCAGCCTGCTCCAAATCGTTGAAGCTCACCGCTACGCCGTCATCAATTTCCCATTGCCGCTTGCATTCCTGGATCAGCCACAAGCCCATAATATTCTTCATCAGCAGCACTTTGTCCCCCGTGCCGCCTTCGTTGGTAAAGTTGAGCCGTCTGGTGCGTTCGTTGATGAGGGGCTTGTCAATCTCCGCCCCCATGATCGACCAGGTACCACAGCTGATGAAGGCATAATCCTCACCCTCTGTTACCGGTACGCTCACCGCAGCCGATGCTGTATCATGCGACGCCACTGACACCACCGGGATCGCCGGAACGCCCAATTCTTTGGAGATTTCCGGCAGCAAGGTACCGATTTTCGTACCCGGCTTTACCACATCCAGATATAAATCAGTAGGCACACCCAGTTTTTTCATCAAATCTACCGCCCACTTTCCTTCAGAAACGTTGTACATCTGAGAAGTGGTGGAATTGGTATATTCGCTTGCCGTTACCCCGGTAAGGAAATAGTTAAACAAATCGGGCATCATCAGCAGCTTATCCGCCTTTTCCAAAATAGCGGATCCCTGTCGGCTCATTGCCATCAGCTGATACAGAGTGTTAAACCAGATCAGCTCAATCCCTGTCTGGCCGAAAATCTCTTCCCGTCCGGCAATCCGGCAGGCCTCGTCTAACATTCCGTCAGTCCGGCTGTCCCGATAATGATAAGGATTGCCCAGCAAATTCCCCTGAGCGTCCAGCAAACCAAAGTCCACCCCCCAGGTGTCAATCCCAATGGAAGCAATGTCCCGATGGCCTTGATGTACCGTCTGTACAATCCCCTGCTTAATTTCATAGAATAAACGCAGCACATCCCAATGCAGGCTGTTCCCGATCTGTACCGGGTTATTGGGGAACCGATGAGTTTCCTCTAATGTCAGCCGTTTCCCGTCATACTGCCCTAAAATGGCACGGCCGCTGCTTGCGCCAAAGTCAAACGCTAATGTTTTGATCATTTTCTTACGACTCCTTTCGGAAGGTTTTATTTCTTCTTTCATTAGTATATCATAAATTCACTCTCTTTTCAATGGGAAAATGAGAATTCTTCCAAGGAATCTTTCCGGCGCTGTCCCTAGAACGCATTAAAAAATCCCCCCGCCCGGAAAAATGCCGGGCGGGGGGATTTTTTAAAAGGAGATAGAAGCTTGTTATTGTAAAATCCGATATAATACCGCTGTCACCTGTGCACGGGTGGCTTGTTCCTTGGGTGCAAAGGTGGTATCGGTCAGACCGGAGATAAACCCGGTGCTGACAGCAATGTCTGCATACTCCGCTGCCCAATCGGAAATCTGATCCCGATCGGTAAATGCGGAAAGCTTGCCGGATTCTGTCTTACCGCCCCGGAACTGGTGCGTCTTTACCACAATCACCGCCATTTCCTCACGGGTGATCATATCCTCCGGACGGAACTGGCCTGCATAGCCGGAAATCAGCCCTGCATTTGCCGCTGCGTTCACATAGGGTGCATACCATGCCCCCTCGACCACATCGGTAAATCCGGCGGGAACCTCACTTGTCAAATTCAATGATTTTGCCACCAGAGTTGCAAATTCTGCTCTTGTAATCGGACGGTCAGGCTCAAAGGAGTCTGCTGTTACGCCGCTTACAATCTTTCTTTCATACATTGCCGTAATCTCTTTTTGCGCCCAATGACCGATAATGTCGCCAAAGGGGCTGCTCTTGGCAGGATCGGGGGTAGAAGGCGCGGTGGGTTTTGTGCCGCCTCCGACAGAACCGCTGCCGGTACCTCCGGAAGGAGGAATGTATCCGCCGCTGCTTTCCGAATTCCCCGGCGTAGCGGTCGGCTCAGTAGACGGAGAAACGATCAGTTTACCGCCTGTTACCACTTCCTCCCCGCCGGACTGCCAAAGGATTAAATCTCCGTCCGCAGCCAAATATCCGACGGTTTGACCTGCCAATCCTTCTGCGCTGTCCTCACTCATGCGCTTCACCGGCGTCAGCTGGGCGCCGTTCACCACAAAGACCTTTCTGTCGCCCAAGCCCTTCCATACGGTACGCACAGGCTTGGAGAACTGCCCTGCGCCGCCCAGCTTCCATACCAGCTGATTGGTCAGCTCTGTTCCGGTAGAATTGATCCGTGCGCCCGAAAGTTTAATATCAGCGGGGTTCACAGCTGTACCGGAGGAAAATTCCACCTGATACTCCTGCTCGCCCAGGGTACCCATCAAAGTCGTTTTCCCGAAAGTACCGTCAACCTTCAGCGTAAAGCCGCCTTCCACATCCCCGGTATGAAGAACTGCGCCCTCCACTCCGCCGGGTAAGGAATAACTGCCTGTTGCCTGATCCTCTAAAATGAAGGAATCCCGGAAGGAACGGATCGCTTCCTGCAAGCCCTTGATTGCTTGCAGAATTTCATCCGCATTCTTCCCTGCCGCATGCTCGGCCGCTGTAATAGCTCCTTGCAGCTCATCTGCATTTTCCTGAGGATAGGTACCGATGGTAGTGCCGATTTTTGCTCCGTCCTTTAACAGAATCGCCTGATCCAGCCATTCCTGCAGCTTGCCCGGGTCTATCCGGCCAATCTGATCAAAGGGAATTTCCGGGAAGCCTTCCGGATATACAGACGGATCCAACGTAAAGTCCTCATTGTCATAGTCTGCGAAAATATCCTTGCTCTGATTCAGCAAAATTGTATTGGTCTGCTGATCCTGCCAGCCGTAAAGCTTTAAGGCGGGGTCATCGCTGTGATAGGTCACACTTTCAGAAACCGATCCCGATCTGGGCTGATTTTTCACATAAAGAATCAGGTTATCCCGCAGGGTGTTGCTCAGGTTATGAATGGTTTTGGGGTCATCCACATTGCCGAGCCACGGCCACTTCTCCACATACAGCGGGTTATGGCATACCTGCTCTAACAAATCCCGGTATCCGGTTGGCTCGCTCTTTCCGGTAATGTACTCAATCCACTTGGCATTCTTCCACATATACGCATAGAATACCCAGGGGCAGTCAATATACACATTGTTATAAAACGCATTGTTCTGACCGGCATGCACCTTGTTCGCCTGGGCAAAATCCAGCCCCGTGCCGAACACGTTGCCGTATACATCCAGATCCGAGCTGCCGTCATCGGTGAATACGCCGCAGGGACGCAGCCCTACGTCTGTATCCGCACCCAAATGACTGAAGTGATTGTACCGGATCACATTCCCGTGATCCCGCCAGTCACGGCCGGTATAAATAGCTCCCATATCCGCAGTGTTAAGCACTGCATGGTGGAACTTGTTATACTCCATCACATTGAGAGACCCCTGGAACCGAATGGTCGCATAAGGGCAGTTATAAAACTCGTTGTGATCAATTAAGAAGCCGATGGTATCAACCAGCTGTATTCCCAATCCGTAAGAGGAAAGGAGAGAAAAATCGTTGATTTCACAGTTGGTCACATAGCTTTCGCCGGAGGTTAAGGTATCCATATCACCGCTGCCGGTCACCAGCACGCCGCCGGTACCGGTGTGGTGAATATGGCAATTCAGCACGCCGTTGTTGGTGCCGCCCTCCAGCAGCACAGCCTTTTCTTCAAAGCTGTTGATGTCGCAGTCAGAGATCATCACATGATCCGATCCGCTGATCTGGAAGCCGCTCTTCCGCCCGCCGGTAACCGTCAAGCCTTTAAAAGTAGTATAGGCGGCTCCGCCTGAAATAATCAGATTTTGATCCAGGCTTGTGGTTCTTAAATCAGCGTCCGTTCCGTCGTCTAAGGGGTACAGGTACATCATACCGGTACTCCGGTCAATGTACCATTCACCCGGCTGATCAATTTCTTCATATACATTATACGCACGGAAGCGGCGATCCTTCCCGCCTACGATGCCGCCGTAGATGGTGTTGCCCTTTGCTTCCAGGGTATGTGCCGTCTGGTCAATGTTCATGGAAACATATTCCCCGTACCACTCGGTTCCCCAATAGCCGGAGAAGAAAACATCTCCTAAATTATGCTTCCAGCCATCGATCACCGGGTCGGTATATTGTACCTTCATTAACCCCTCGCCCTGGCGCCAGTCATTCTTGGGATACCGGGTGCAATAGCCCCGGTTTAAAATATCGCAGCCGGGCCAATCGGTAATGCTGTCGCTGTTGGGGTACCGTGCCAGATCCAGCACCTGCCCTTTATACAGGAACATGGGCGCTACATAAGCGTTGCCCTGCAGCGTATACTGTCCCGGAACGCTCATGCCCAAATCGCTCAAATTCGCAGCAAGCACCTTTCTCTGTGCGTCAGCAGAGCGGAGCTTGTCCTTCATTTCTCCTTCCACCGGCTTAAACTTGGAATAATCCAGTTCCAAACCGCCGGAAATCGAAACTTCTTCTCCCGGATAAGCCGTATAGGTCACCGGTTTGTCTTCTGTTGCCACATCCTCAAAATCCAACATAAAGGCTTTTTTCAGATGATAGGTTCCTGCCCGCAGGTAAACGGTGATACCGCCCTTAGGGATCATCTCCGCTCTGCGGTATTTCCGGATGGCATCACGGGCGGCCTCTAAAGTGGCAAAGGGTGCGTCCTTCGAGCCGTCATCCTGGTCGTTTCCGTCCAATGCCACATACAGTGCCGCAGGCGCTACCGTTGCGCCCTTCTCAACAATTTTCACCGGACGGGAGGAAATCGTAACCCCGCCTAAGGTTACGTCAAACCGCAGATAAGAGCCGACCTGCTCCTGAGTGGGAGCATAGGTCTTATCGGTGGCGGACGCAATTGCAGTGTAGGTACCGTCCTCCTGGGAGGCGATCATCCATTGATAGGTACTTTGATCCGCATTCTGCCGCTGTTCCCCAATCCCGGGCATATATTCATAGCTGCCGTTTAAGACAACGCCCGGCTCGGGCTTTCCGATAATTTCTGCACCGTATACATAGGGCGCACTGTCAATGTTATAAGAAGCATAATCGTCAATCCAAATATAATGGTTCTGATTTTGCGCCGTTGCAAACCGGTCAAATACATTGGCGGTAATCCCGTAGGTTTTGGTTCCGCCCTCTACCCGGAAGGAGCAATAAAGGGATCCGTTCACATAATAATCATAACCGTCACCGCTGCCGTCGGTAACCAATTGGTTCCAGCCCCGGTTCATGGTCACGCCTTCCTCGCTCAGACCCATCGCATAAGTTGCCTCCACCGAGCCGCTTTGCTTGGCAATGGAGAATTTTCCGTTTTTAAACTGCATAATTGCACGGAAATAGGTTTTTCCGTCCTCACTCAGCAGCCCTTGCGTCCAGAACTGGAAGGTGCGGGAATCAGAGTACCCGTCATAATAGAACCAAAATTCACTGATCTCTCCCCCTGCCAATGCACCTTGTCCGGGGAACAGATCGTTCTTTCTCATGTAATGCGTATTTTGAAAATCAGCCGGAACCGTAATATTATTAAGGAATAAAGCGCTTCCACCTGCACCGTGCACAGGAGTTTCTACATATTCAAAGGGAGCTTCCAGCTGGAGCTTTTTATCCTGCTCGGAAGTAAGCTTCTCCGTTTTTTCCCCGTCCGGCGTTTCGTTATACAAATTCTGATTTTTCAGTTCCTGATACACCACTCCCAGCATAGAAGCGCTGTAACCCTCATAGGAAGCCGTCACCTTTGAAATACCGGGATGGGCGGCAGTCACTGCGCCGCTTCTGTCAACACTCAGCGCACCGGGGTTAGAAGAGGTATAGGTCACGCCCTCTGTTACAATCTTTGTTGCTCCCTGGCTGTCCACTGCTGTGACAGTAATAGAAGCCGGCTGCCCCACTGCAAAGCCAGTGTGCTCAGAAGAGGCAATTTCAATCCGCACCGGCTGGCCGTTGTAAATCAGGCTGCCCGGCTTTTCGCTCACCAGGACGCCTTCGCTTTCAATGGTCACTTCTCCTAAGGTAACAAAAAATTTCACATATTTTCCTACCATATCGTCCGTCAGAGTCAAGGTATTCCCCGTCTGACCGTCAATTGCAGTATAGGTACCGTTCTTTTCTCCGCTGATCTTCCAGGCATAAACGCTGTTGTCCGTTTCCTGATACAATTCCTTGGTACCCGGATCATACGCATAGCTGCCGGAAAGAGTGCTGCCTGAAATAGCTCTCCCGGTAATTTTCGCATCGGAAATGGAAGGAGCCTTGGCAGGAATCGCCATTTCATACACCGCATAATCATCCAGCCACAAATAATGATTGGGGTTTGCAGCGCTTGCAAACCGGTCAAAGGTCAGACCTGTCAATCCGCTTACCTCGTAGCCGGGAGCAGCATACTGGCAATAATGCACACCGTTGACATAATAGGTATACTGCTCGCCAATTCCTTCGATTACCACCTGGTTCCAGCCCCGCTTCATGGGAATGCCATTGCCGTTATAACCGGTGGCATATCCGGCAGTTACCTCACTGCCCTGGTCGGTCACAGAAAAACAGCCGTCCCGGAACTGATAAACCGCCCGGAAATAGGTGGTATCCGCTCCCTTTTTAAAATCCCCGTGGGTCCAGAACTGGAAGGTACGGGAATCGGCATATCCGTCATAATAGAACCAAAATTCCGTTACCGTATCTCCCGGCATAGCGCCGTTGTCTGCAAAGAAATCGTTCTTTCTCATCCAGTGTTGATTTTCAAAGGTTTCTTCCACTGTGATATTCCCTAAGTACAAGGATTTGCCCGCATTTCCGTGAGCAATATCGGAAACATACTCATAGGGTGCGTCCAGCTTCACCTTATTATCCTGGAGGGAAGTCAGTCTTTCGGTATGCTTTCCAAGCTCCTCCTCGTCATAGTTGGTCTGTTTTACCACAGCAGAACCAACCACGCCTAACATGGAGGCAACGGCATTGCCTTCCACCGTTGCGGTAATTTGGGCTTTTCCAACCGCTTTGCCGAATGCCTTGCCGTTTTCCACAACAATCACTTCCGGATCGGAAGAAGCGAAGCTTACGCCCTCCGTCACCGCCGTCACGGTCTTGTCCGTTCCGGTTACTTCAGTTTTTGTTACAATCAGGCTTGCCTCGCCCCCCACTGTT
Source organism: uncultured Clostridia bacterium (assembly GCA_934489915.1). Taxonomy (GTDB): domain Bacteria; phylum Bacillota; class Clostridia; order HGM11514; family HGM11514; genus SIG438. Next base: position 9,614 of record CAKSSZ010000026.1, read on the forward strand.
ACGGGTGCAGACAGAGCAATGTCATAATAGGCTGCGTCCGCAGCAAAGGTGACTGCACCCATGCAGCTGACCAGCATCATAACAAGTAAACCCAATGCAACCAGTTGCTTTTGTTTCATTTGCACATCCTCCTTTTTTATTTTCTGGTTTTATTATATCAAAATTCTTGATTCCTGTCATGTCAAATTCAATCAAAATGGTGGTAAAAAAACATTTCTTTTTTCTATTATGCCGAATATCTATTGTCAAAGGTACCATGAATATGGTATAATTAAATAAGATTGATTACAAAAGGAGGCTCTGTCCATGTCTTTTTCCGAAGGAACCAATATCTTCGCTTATTGGATGATTGATTATGATTTAAAGCAGATTACCCCTTTGGATTTTTCTGCTTTTCAACCGTCTTACATTTTAAATTTTTCCGAGCTTTCAGCCTCTCCGGCTTGTGTACCGGAGCAGCAGCCTCCTTTGCAGCTGGTCTCTACCAATCAAATGCTTTACGTGGAGCGGGGGGATTTGATTCTTTATGTAGGGGAAGAAAAATTGATTCCCAAAGCCCCCTGCCTGATTTTCCTGCCCCCGGCAAAACCGTATAGCATTGTGGCAATGGGGCAGGATATTCTACTGTATCTGGTGCCCTTTTCTCTGCATTTTTTGCACCAACTGGATGATTGTCTCCCCGGGCAGCTTCACTTTTACCGGCGGATTTTGTCCTTGATTGCACAGGAAAAATATCTGATTCCTTTGGATCAGACGCAGGCAGACCAAATGGAGGAGGCCGCCTCTCAATGGCCTCCGTATTCTCAGCCGGGCTGTTCCACTCTGCGGCTGGGAGTGATCATTCGGCTGATCAGTCTGCTGCTGGAATTCGGACAGATTCCCACTTCCCCGGTGCCGGCTGCAAAAAGTATTTCCCTGCAGATAACCGAACAGGTCACCTCCTACCCGGAACAGCAATATTCGGTGCAACAGTTTGCTCAATCCTTTTATTTGTCCGCAAACAACCTGCAAAAAAAATTCAAGCAAGAGACAGGCATGACCCTAATGAATTATATTAACAGCATTAAAATGGCAATGGCACAGCGAATTATGACCGACACCTCTCCCAAAAAAACAGCCAGGCAATTGGGATACACCGACTTTTCCTATTTTTGCAAGCTGTTTAAGCGTGCATTTCATGAAAATCCCGCCCACTATTACACCCGTAATGTGGAATGGCGCAAAAACCGAAAGAAATATTAGAAGGGAGGCAGCAAATGAAACCGGATGTTTTGTTACAAAAGGAACAAGGCGGTTCCCTGACGGACCGCTCCTATCCCAGGGGAGCACATAGCATTTGGATGACGAAAGGACATGCCCATCTGCAAATGTTTGACGCCGCCCTGCGCCTCGGCGCCGGTGATTTGGCGCTGCTGCCCGACTCCCTTCCCTGCCATTTGGAATTAACCGGGGGCGAAGCACTCCACTGCTTTATCTCTTATGAATTATTGGAAAAAATCAATCACATTTCTATGGTAAAAACGGATTTTGAATATTGGATGAGCCGAGCGGGAACCCAGCATCAAAATCTGGCTCACACAACCCGGGAGGAAACTGCCCGTGCAGCTGAACTGGTACAGGAATATTCCCTTGCCCCCATTTCCACCGGGTTTGCCATTCTCATTGAATATCTTACCCTGCAAAGCGTGATTTTTCAGCAGGGAGCTTTATATGACCTCTCTCATGTGCAATCTGCTCTGACCTTGCAGGTGCTGGACTATATTGAAAAAAATCTGCAAGAAAAAATGACTGCCGCAGAAATTGCAGCAGCCCATTATGTTTCTGTCTCTCACTTACAGCGGGATTTCAAAGCCAATGTGGAGCAGCCCCTCAATTCCTACCTGCAGCTCCGCCGCCTGGAGGAAGCCAGAAAATGGATGATGTATCATTACGACGCCGCCTGTGCCTGGCATCGATCCGGATTTTCGGAATATGCCCATTTTTGCAAAGCGTTTAAGCAAGTCTTTACCCTTTCCCCCCGGAACTTCTGCAAGCAGGAGCAGCAAAAAACAGGCGAAGCTTTTTAACCAGCATTCAGCCGGTTCAAATACGCCTTGGGCGACATGCCAAACACTGAATGAAAGGATTGATAAAACCCGGAGGAGGAAGAAAATCCGCTGGCAACGGCAGCATCCAGCACCGTCAGCTCCTTGTTGGTTTGCAGCAGACGGGCGGCATTGGCAGCCCTTGCCTGATTCACAAATTTAGGAATCCCAACCCCGGTATACAGTTTAAATTTTTCTGAAAAATAACCGCTGCTCATTGCCGCCATTTTGGCCAAACGGCGTACTGACAAATCCTCCGTCAGGTGTCGGTTGATATATTGAATCGTATCCGCCACCGCTGCCGCCGTAGCGGTATAGTAATACTTCCCGGTAAGGCTTTCCCTGCGGCTCATCATCATCAACGCCGTGATCCCGCTCAGCAAGGAGGAAGCCAAAATAACAGCCTCTTTTGTCTGATCGCCCCGCAGCAGCAGCTCGGTCAGTGTCTCCAAAAAATCCACCACTCTCTCAAAGCAGCCATCCCCCGTACGAAACACCGGAACAAAATCCGCCGAACGGTTATAAAAAAAACTAAGGCATTCGCTGTTTTGCGCAAAAACCGTGGGCGGGAACCCATAAGTATCGTAAGAAAAATCTTCCGAGGTATGCACAAACTGCCGCTGCTCCATGTTATTAACCGCAACAATATCATCTTTTTGAAGGTGCCATACCCGATCTCCGATTTTCCAATCTGCCTCCCCTGTGCGCACTCGGATCATTCGCAGCGTCGTATAAAGATAAGAAGGCATTGCCGGCAAGCATTGGTTGTTTTGCCGATACCCCACCACCAGCGTTCCGTTCGCTTCTATTTGATAAGAATAGCAATCAAACATACGACCCCCACCTTACGGCTTTTTTTCCATTATACTACACTGTCCCTTCTTTTGTCAATCTTATCTCAAAAAGTGGAGAAACTCCTTGCATTTCAGGAGGACTTTTCACTTCTTGAGAGATATAATAAAGAAAAAGCAACGGAAGCGGAGGAATTTTTTATGGATTTTATTTGCGAACCGGAACGGAATATCCCGGTGATAGAAGAAGCGGACGTCTGCATATGCGGCGGCAGCTGTACCGGCTTATTTGCGGCGGTGCGGGCGGCACGGCTGGGCTGCTCGGTCGTTTTATGCGAGGAAACCAATGTACTGGGCGGAGTAGCAGTGAATGGACTTGTGAACGTCTGGCACACTCTCTGGG
>CAKSSZ010000027.1 GCA_934489915.1 uncultured Clostridia bacterium
CCCCGCACCTATCAGGAAACCTATGTGAAAAATGCGGACGGCATCGACCTGCGCCTGGGCTGTCACCATATTACCATTGAAAACATCCGTGGCTTTACCGAGGATGATACCGTCGCCCTGACTGCCCTCTCCGGCTTTGAAACGGAGTATCTGGTACCCGGGCAGGAAACGGATATTCACCATATCACCGTCCAAAATGTAGAAGCCGACTGTTATTACACCTCACTGCTTCGTCTGCTGTGCAGTAAGGAGCACCGGATTCATCACATCACCGCCAAACATTTGAAGGATACCCGCACCACTCCCGCCTATCAGGCAACCGCCACCGTGCGGTTAGGGGATGTGGCCTATACGGACCGTTATGCCGATGCGGATAACATTTATGAAATTGCCGTAGATCAGGTGACCTCCAAAGCTCTGTACGCCGTGTCCGTTTGCAACGGCGTGACCGACGCCTCCTTCACCAATCTGAAAGCCGCCGGAGAAGCCTTCCATGTCTTTCAACATGCAAGGCTGATGAATGTGGAAATTTCTTTGGCAGAATAAAAATGTTTTTATAAAAAACGGCTTCTCTCCTTGACAAATGCGAAAAATGTCAGTATAATAGGAAAGGAGCCGTTTTTTTGTCCGCAAAAAACGGCAGTCTACTACTCTTGCGGGCAGAAAGGCTTTTCAATTATGATGAAAAAAACATTTTTTACTTCAGAATCCGTAACAGAGGGGCATCCGGATAAGATTTGCGATCAAATTTCCGACGCTGTTCTGGACGCCATTTTAGCCCGTGACCCCCAGGCAAGAGTTGCCTGCGAAACTGCCACAACCACCGGAATGGTGCTGGTCATGGGGGAAATCTCCACCTCCTGTTATGTAGATATTGCGCAAATTGCAAGAGATACGATTAATAAAATCGGTTATTGCGACCCTGCCTTCGGCTTTGACGGGAACAGCTGCTCAGTACTGACCAGTATTGACGCTCAATCCCCGGATATCGCCTTAGGCGTCAACCATTCTTTAGAAGAAAAAGAAGGGGGACAAGAAGAATTGGGCGCAGGCGACCAGGGCATGATGTTCGGCTTTGCCTGTGATGAAACCCCGGAGCTGATGCCCCTGCCCATTTCGCTGGCACACAAGCTGTCCCGCCAGTTGACCAAAGTGCGTAAGGACGGCACCCTCCCCTACCTACGGCCGGACGGGAAAACCCAGGTCACGGTAGAATACCATGACGGCGTTCCCGCTCGGGTGGACGCAATTGTGGTTTCCTCTCAGCATAGCCCTGAGGTGAGCCAGCAAACCATTCGGGATGAAATTCAAAAATACGTGATTTTACCCATTGTTCCGGCGCATCTGCTGGATGATGATACAAAGCTCTATGTAAACCCCACCGGTAGCTTTGTGGTGGGCGGCCCTCAGGGGGATTCGGGGCTGACCGGCCGCAAGCTGATTGTAGATACCTACGGCGGATATGCCCGTCACGGCGGCGGCGCTTTCTCCGGCAAGGATCCCACCAAGGTGGATCGCTCCGCATGCTATGCCGCCCGCTATGCCGCAAAAAATATTGTAGCAGCCGGATTGGCAAAAAAATGTGAAATTCAGCTGGCATATGCCATCGGCGTGGCAAAGCCCGTCTCTGTTTTCATTGATACCTTTGGCACCAATCAGGTTCCGGAGGAGGAGATTTATCGGGCGGTGGAAGAAAACATTGATTTCCGTCCTTCGGAAATTATTAAGCGCTTCGACCTACGCCGCCCCATCTATGAGCAGACCGCAGCCTACGGTCACTTTGGGCGGGATGATCTGGATCTCCCCTGGGAAAAAGTAGACTGGGTCATTCAAAAATAACAAAAATCGAGGAGAATTAAGAGGAAAAACCATGAATTTTTCTATTGACAATTCTCTGAAAAGCTGTCATAATAGTAAGTGAACTGAAAATCATTTTATTTTGAATACAATTTGGTAGAGGCGCAGTGATGATGAGTACCTGCTGCTGCAAGCCGGCCGGCCGCCGGAGCAGAGGGAAAGGCTGAACTGCCGAAGTAACAAACGTACCGCCGGGTGCTTTGTCGCTGGGGTGCTGCAAAAGATGCAGCGCACTGTCACATTTGTGGAGCGCTATCAGGATGTAAGAGGTTATTTGCAGCCCGTAAACGCCCACGTTTGCGGGCTTTTTTGTGTGAAATAAAATGAAAAATTTTAAAAAGGTGGTTATTTGGTATGAAAAAGGTATTGGCATTTTTAACGGCAGTCATGATGTGCGTCTCCCTGAGCGCCTGCGGCAGTCAGCCGGAAAACAACGGAACGGACAGCGGCTCCGCTGCCCAGAACAGTAACGTATTGAAGGTTGGTATGGAATGCAACTACGCTCCCTACAACTGGTCTCAGTCTGATAACAGCAACGGCGCAGTTGCCATTCAGAACGTAAAGGATATGTATGCCAACGGTTATGACGTTCAGGTGGCTGCCAAAATTGCAGAGTCCATGGGCAAAGAGCTGGAAATTTACGCATATGAATGGGACAGCCTGATCCCCGCCGTCCAATCCGGGAACCTGGATATGATTGTGGCAGGAATGAGCCCCACCGAGGAACGGAAAGAAAAAATCGACTTCTCCGACAATTATTACGTTTCCAACCTGGTAGTCATTGCGAAAAAGGGTTCTTTGGATGATGTGAAAACCATTCAGGATCTGGACGGCAAGAAAATTGCGGCTCAGTCCGGCACCTCTCATCTGGACGCACTGTCCACCCAGACAAAGGCAAAGGTCAGCGAGCTGGCGGACTTTTCCACCATGCTGATGGCGCTGGACGCAGGTACCATTGACGGCTACCTGGCAGAGGAACCGACTGCTATGGCTGTTTGCACCGAAACCTCCGGCTACACCTACATTCCCTTTGTGAATAACGACACCGGCTTCCAGATTCCCATGGAAGATACCAGCGTTGCCGTGGGCGTGAAAAAAGGCTCCTCTCTCTTAGCGCAGATCAACAGCTATCTCAGCACCTTTGACAGTGCGGCACAAAAAACGCTGATGGAAGAAATGGTAGCCCTTTCTCCCGTTGAATAATCGTAAAGCAGAGGAATTGCATTCATGATGAATTTTTTAAGTGAAGTGGTGAAGATTTTCACCGAATACAGAGCATATTTTTTTCAGGGAATCGGGCTGACCATGCTGATTTCCCTGACGGGTACGGTAGTCGGGCTGATCATCGGCCTGATTACCGGGGTCATCCGCACCGTCCCCGCCTCCAAAAACGCCGCTGTACGGGCACTGCTTAAAATTGTCAATGCACTGATCAGCATTTATGTGGAGGTGTTTCGGGGAACCCCTATGATGGTACAGTCCATGGTCATTTTCTGGGGATATGCGTTCATGAATAACGGGAACACCCTTCCCCTCATCCCCGCCGGTATTTTTATTGTATCCATTAATACAGGCGCCTATATGGCAGAGATCGTCCGGGGCGGCATTATTTCCATTGACAAAGGGCAATTTGAGGGTGCTTATTCCATCGGCATGACCCACTGGCAGACCATGCTCCATGTGGTCATCCCCCAAGCCATCCGAAATATTCTCCCTGCCATCAGCAACGAGTTTGTCATCAATATTAAAGACACTTCTGTACTGAATGTCATCGGCGTCACGGAGCTTTATTTCTTCACAGCTAAGATCTCAAAAATGACCTGGGCAATTTTTGAAACCTATATGGTTGCCTGCGTGATTTATTTTATCTTAACCTTTACCGTCACCCGCCTGCTGCGATTAGTGGAACAAAAAATTGACGGCCCCGCCTCCTATGTTTTGCAGGATTCGGAACGCCCGCAAGGAGGTGAGCTTTGATGGGAAAAATCATTGAAATCAAAGGCTTAAAAAAGCAGTTTGGTGAAAATGAAGTACTGAAGGACATTCATTTTTCGGTCAATTCCGGGGATGTTACCTGTATCATCGGCGCCTCCGGCTCCGGAAAATCCACCATGCTCCGCTGTATTAATTTGCTGGAAACCCCTACCGGCGGTCAGATTATTTATAAGGGGCAGGATATTTTAGAAACGAAAAATATTCCCGCTTATCGGGCAAAGGTCGGCATGGTATTTCAAAGCTTTAACCTGTTTGAAAATATGTCCGTGCTGAAAAATTGCATGATCGGTCAGCAAAAGGTGCTGAAAACCTCAAAAGAGGACGCCCGTAAAGAGGCGTTGATCTATTTGGAAAAGGTCGGGATGGCGCCCTACATTCACGCCAAGCCCCGCCAGCTTTCGGGCGGTCAGAAGCAGCGGGTCGCCATCGCCCGGGCATTGGCAATGAAGCCGGACGTGATTTTGTTTGACGAACCCACCTCCGCTCTGGACCCCCAAATGGTCGGAGAGGTATTAAACGTCATCCGCAGCCTGGCACAGGAAGGGCTGACCATGATTATTGTCACTCATGAAATGGCGTTTGCACGGGATGTATCCAACCATGTGGTATTCATGAGTAACGGGGTTATTTGTGAAGAAGGAACACCGTCGGATATTTTTGAACATCCGACGCAGCAAGCCACAAAAGATTTTCTGGCACGGTTCCGCAGTCAAGCCTAAATGATTATTTGAAAGGAAATCGCCGCAGCAAAAAATGGCTGCGGCGATTTTGCGTTTTCAAAAACAAACGGTCAAGGAAATGTGTTTCCTTGACCGTTTTGATTCATTCGATTGTGTTTATTATTCTTGTCCGCAATCGGAGCAATCTTCACTGTCGCAGCCCTCGCAGCAGGAAAAATCAAATTCGATTTCTTCTTCACAATTGGGGCAGATAATGCTGTCCTGTGTTTCCAGCATTTCATCATCTACATAAATCTTTTCATTGCAGTTGGGGCAAGTAATTTCAAAATAATCTTCATCGTCATCATCCAGGTCGTCGTCATCTTCATACAAATCTTCTTCCACAGCGCCCAGATCCTGATCCAGTTCATCCAGCAGCTCTTCCATCTCGCCGATTTCATCATCCAGAGAAGAGATTTCCTCAGCAACATCCTCCAGAGCGCCTACAATTGCCTTGAGCAGCTTGCCTTCTTTGGTATCGGTATCCAAGTCCAGCCCTTCTGCCAAGCCTGCCAGATACGCAATCTTTTCTTTTAACTGATCCATAAACAGCCTCCTTATTCTAAATTAAACGCGTTCCATATATTCCCCGGTCCGGGTATCGATCCGGATGGTTTCTCCCGGGCCAACAAACAAAGGAACATTTACGGTTGCGCCGGTTTCCAAAGTAGCCGGCTTGGTAGCGCCGGTCGCCGTATCGCCCTTAAAGCCGGGCTCTGTATCGGTGATTTCCAACTCTACAAAATTCGGCGGCTCAATGCCAAACACCGAACCCTTATAGAAGAGCAGCAGCACTTCCATATTTTCTTTTACAAACTTCAATGCGTCCCCTACCTGCTCCTTGCTCAGGGGAATCTGCTCATAGCTTTCCAGATCCATGAAATAATATAAATCGTCGTCATTATATAAATATTGCATGGTTTTTCTGTCAATGTGAGCCTTCGGCATCTTTTCAGTAGGGCGGAAGGTTTTTTCCACCACGCCGCCGGTAATTACATTTTTCAGCTTTGTTCTCACAAATGCTGCGCCTTTCCCCGGCTTTACATGCTGAAATTCTACCACCTGATATACGTTTCCATCCTGTTCAAAGGTAATTCCGTTTCTAAATTCACCCGCTGAAATCATGATCCAATAAACCTCCCAAAAAATCCTTTTGTATACTCTCATTACTATTATAATATAAAATGAAAAAAATAGCAAGCATTTTTTTGTTTTTTTCTTTTTGTTTTGAAATTTATTTGTTTTTGTGCCGATGAAAAAAAACCGGAGCAAAAAGTGCTGCGCTACAGCGCACCAACCAACCTGCCGGCAGGCTTTGAAAAAGGGAGGTAATTTTTTCGGGCACAGATTGGTCAGTGCATGAGTCTGTGTTTGGGAAAAGCAGTCAAAAGCCCCCGGAATCTCGATCATTTCGGGTGCTTTTGGTTCCGGTTGACTGACCTTTTCAGACTGTCAAACTCCGTTAAATTCCGTGCTCTGCAATATATAGCAGAAATTCTTCCGGATCCGGACAGCCATCCCAAAACGGCAGCTCGCTCCAGCCAACCTGCCCCTGCAGACTATTATAGCCTGCCTGTAATGCTGCGGCAATTTCCCGTCTGACCTCCTCCGCACTGGTGTGATGTCGCTCTGCCACCCGTTCTAAAATATTTTCAATTCCTTGCAGCGTTCTCATTTTTCGTCTCCTCCATGTGTCTAATTTTGTATTAATTTGGTTAATTTTACAAGGTGTAATTATATTTTAGCGTAAAATGATGAAATTGTCAAGAAAAAACGTTCGACAGTAAATGACAGAATACGCACGGTTCCGCTTAGTCCAGACAGCAGATGCGGCACGGGGAGTAGCCCCGCTCGACAGCTTCTGAAACAGGCAAGTAGAATACCCCCTCTTTTTGCTGAATATAGTGGCAATCCGGCATGTGGTAGCGGGTTCCGTTCGGGGTGACCACCACCAGCCCTTTCTGCCCCGAATACACGGAGGTCGGCATCCTTTCATCGGATTTATATAAAAACCCTGCCACAATCCCCGTTGTAATCAGGCAGCCGCACAGGGCAATCACCGCTAGCGCTTTTCTTCTTTTTTGATGATGCAGCACCAGGTCTGTAAAATGATTTGCCTGCCGCTCCTTCTCTGTATTAGAAATACCGGAATGGTAAAAATGATCCAAATACAAATGCGCCATCTCATGCAGCAATAAATAGCACTGATCATCCCGGGAGGTATCCGAAGAAACGAAAATAATTTTATGGTCGTTTTTGCGGCACAAAAAGGAAGGTACCACAGCCGCATATTCCGCCATTCCAATAGCCTCCAAAAAGTCCCTGTGACGTTGATGGCAAGGGTTAAAATAAATCACCTCATATCCCATTGCCTTGCTGACCTCTTGCAGTACCTCCGGGGTGATGTCCTTGTGCTTCAGATGGTATTTCTTCATAAATTTTCTGACTTCTCTTTCCATAAACATGGCAAGTCCTCCTTAAATTATAATTACTTGTATAAGGTTCTTGCCCAAAAATGAGATTCCTTTTTTCTACAGAATACGCAAAACAATTCTGTGTATTTTGGTAATTTTGACAAATAAATATTCCCCTCCTTTGCCCGGATTTGTATCAAAAAAAGCGGGGAATTCCCGCTTTTTGAATATTTTTCTATTTTATGCCTGAAAGTCTTCCGGCCTTTGCGCCTTTCCGAAATGATATAAAATTGCGTCTGCAATCCGGCGGCTTGCCGTCCCGTCCCCATAGGGATTTACCGCATGGCTCATCGCCTGATAGCTCTCCTGATCCTCCAGTAGCTGCACGGTCATTTGATATACCTGCTCCTCGTCACAGCCTGCAATCCGCACGGTACCGGCCGCAACGGCCTCCGGTCGCTCAGTTTCATTACGCAGCACCAAGACGGGCTTTCCCAAGGCGGGCGCTTCCTCCTGGATTCCGCCGGAATCGGTCAGCAAAAAGCAGCACCGAGCCATCAAATTATGCAGCTCCTCCACATCCAGCGGATCGATCAGCATAATATTTTCCTGCTGGCCTAAGATGGAAAACGCCGTCTCCCGTACCCGCGGGTTTAAATGCACCGGATAAATCACCGTAACATCGGGGAATTCCTTTGCAACACGCAGCACCGCCCGGCAAATTTGCTCCAGGGGTTTCCCTAAATTTTCTCTGCGATGTGCCGTCATCACAATCACCCGGCGGGAAAAATCCACCGTCTGCAATGCCGGCGTCTGGAATTGATAATCTTCCCGAACCGTGGTTTTCAGTGCGTCAATCACCGTATTCCCGGTAATGAAAATCTGATCCTCGCTCACATTTTCACGGAGCAGATTCTCCCGGTTCGACACAGTCGGCGAAAAATGCAAATCGGCAATGGCTCCGGTCATGCGCCGGTTCATCTCCTCCGGGAAGGGGAAATATTTCTGATAGGTGCGCAAGCCCGCTTCCACATGACCCACCGCAATCTGATGATAATAAGCGGCAAGACTGCCTGCAAAGGTGGTTGTGGTATCCCCGTGCACCAGCACCAGATCCGGCTTTGCCTCCTCCAGCACCTGTTCCAGCCCCTCTAAGGCACGCACGGTGATGCCGGTCAGCGTTTGCCGATCCCGCATAATGTTCAAATCATAGTCCGGCGTTACCGCAAAAAGCTTTAACACCTGATCCAGCATTTGCCGGTGCTGGGCTGTCACGCATACCAGGGATTGAATTTCCTCCCGGGATTCTAATTCCTTTACCAAAGGACACATTTTAATGGCCTCCGGCCGAGTGCCGAACACCGTCATTACCTTAATCATCTGTTTTTTCCTCCTTTTGTTCCTCCTCTTTGGATTCGCCGTAGGCTGCGTCTGCCACAGTCTTTGGGATTTCCTCCCGATGTGCCGACGGCAGCCGAAATCCGGTAAACGCCAGGGTTCCCAGTGCAAAAATCACAATGGCAACAATCAAAATCATGGCTCTTGCGGAGCCGAACAGCAGCAGCACCACCGCACTCAGCGCCGCCAACGCACTGATGACATATAAAATGTAAACCGTTTGCTGATGAGAAAAGCCGCTGTCCATCAACCGATGGTGCAAATGCCCTCGATCCGGCTGAAAAATAGACTTTTTATTCTTCATGCGCCGCATGATAGTAAATGACGTGTCAAAAATCGGCAGTCCTAAAATCATCAGCGGGATCAGCAAGGAGACCACCGCATAGCTCTTAAACAGCCCCTGTACAGAAATCGTCGCCATAATAAAGCCCAGGAAGTTTGAGCCGGTATCTCCCATGAAAATACTTGCCGGGTGAGAATTGTAAGGCAGAAAGCCCAGGCACCCGCCAATCACAGCGGCAATCAACACCGCAATGTTGCCCATGCCGGTAAATACCGCAATGATGAACAACGCAAAGCAGGCAATGGAAGAAATCCCCGCCGCCAGGCCGTCCAACCCGTCCATCAGATTTACTGCATTGGTCACCCCTACAATCCAGAGTACCGTCAAAGGATATCCCCAAAAGCCCAGATGGAGATATGCCCCTTCCCGGAACGGATTGGTGATTACCGCTACATCCACCCCCTGAGAAACCACAAAAATTGCCGCTCCCAGCTGTACAATCAGCTTTAACCAGGCGGGCAGCTGATACACATCATCCAGCGCTCCCAGTACAACAATTACCACTGAGCCAAGCAGAATACTCCGCAGCTCCGGGCTGCCGATGTTTACAAAGCAAAGCACCGATACCAAAAAGCCGTAAAAAATCGCCATCCCGCCCATTCTGGGAATGGGTACCTTGTTGACCCGCCGGGCGGAAGGATAATCCACCGCCCCTACCCGCCGGGCAATCAGCTTTGCAATGGGCGTTGTCGCAAAGGCGATGATCATCGCAACCAAAAACGAAAAAATAATATAAATCACGTCGGTTGACTGCAAATTGATTTCCATCACAATTCCTCCGTCTTATCCCCGTTTAACCAGGCCGACCGCCTGATAAACCGCCTGGAGTGTTTGTTCCGCACGCTCTGCCGCAGCAGCCGCTCCCCGGCGATAAATCCCTTCTAAGTACCCCGGGTCCTCCATCAGCTGCAGGTACCGTTCTCGGATGGGACGCAGCTTTTCTACCACCGCTTCCCCTACGGCTGTTTTAAAGGCGCCGTAGCCTGCGCCGTCAAAGCGGGACACAGCCTGCTCCATCTCCTCACCGGTCACGCCGCAGTAAATATTCAGCAGATTGCAGATTCCCGGCTTATCCTCCCGATATACTACCTGGTTTTCCGAGTCGGTCACCGCTTTTTTAAACTTTTTCAGAATTTTTTCCGGCTCGTCAATCACAGAGACAAAGCCGTTGGGGTTGTCATCCGATTTGGACATTTTCCGATCCGGATCCTGCAGGCTCATAATCCGAGCCGAATTTTTGCCGATATATCCGTCCGGCACAGTGAAGATCTCTCCGTAAAGTTTATTGAACCGTGCCGCAATATCCCGGCAGATCTCCAGATGCTGCTTTTGGTCTGCCCCTACCGGCACCAGATCTGCCTGATACAGCAAAATATCCGCCGCCATCAGCACCGGGTAATCAAACAGCCCTACATTAATATTATCCGCATGGCGGGCTGATTTATCCTTAAACTGCGTCATCCGGCTCATCTCGCCCATGTAGGTGTAGCAATTCAAAATCCACCCCAGCTCCGCATGGGCGCTGACATGGGACTGATAAAAAATCGTATTCTTCTCTGCGTCCAAGCCGCAAGCCAAAAACTGCGCCATCAGGCGAATACACCGATCCCGGAACTCCTCCGGATTCTGCCGTACCGTCAATGCGTGCAAGTCCGCAATGGCGTAAAGGCAGTCATATTCCTCCTGCAATGCAGACCAGTTCTGGATCGCCCCCAGGTAATTCCCTAAAGTAACCACCCCGGAGGGCTGCATTGCGCTGAAAATCGTTTGCTTTTTCATCCGTTCATTCTCTCCTTTAACAAGCTTCCTAAAATATGAATCCCACGGTCAATCCGTTCATCATCCATCGTAGAATAATTCAGGCGGAAAGAAGAACACGGTTGATCCATATCTGCCATAAACGTGCATCCCGGCACAAACGCCACCTTTTTGGCAATGGCTTCCCGGGATAGGGGCATAGTATCAAACCTCTCGGGCAGGGTACACCAGATAAACAAGCCGCCCTGAGGCTTTGTCCAAGTGCAGCCGGCAGGCATTTCCCGCTCTAATGCGTCCAGCATATGATGGCACCGATGGCGGTACACCTGCGCCATATGCGCTACATGAGCGTCAAAATCATGGGTTTTGAAGAATTCCGCCACCATCATCTGATTCAACACCGCTGTATGCACATCGTTGACCTGCTTACAAACATCAAATTTATCCAACAGCTCTTGATCGCCGATACAATATCCCACACGCAGCCCCGGAGAAAGGGTTTTGGAAAAGGTGCTGGCATAAATCACCGTATTCCCCTGATCCAAGGATTTCAGGGTCGGCACCGCCTCCCCGTCAAACCGCAGGTAACCGTAAGGGTTATCCTCCAGCACAGGCACGCCGTACTGTTCTGCCAATGCCAGCAGGCGTTTCCGATTTTCCAGGCTCATGGTGATCCCGGAAGGATTCTGGAAGGTGGGAATGGTATAAATCAGCTTCACTCTGTCCTCCCGGCGCAGCGTCTCCTCCAGCCGATCCATGTCCATACCGTCTTCCCGGCAGGGAATCCCGCAAAGTCTTGCGCCGTATGTACGGAAGCTGTTTAACGCACCGATAAAGCTCGGCTCTTCACAAATGACGGCGTCTCCTTCATTGAGCAGCATTTTTGCTACCTGGTCAATGGCCTGCTGCCCGCCGGAGGTGATCATCAACCCGTCTCCATCGTGAAAATTCCCCTGGGCTTTTTCCCGCTCCCGCACAAAGGACAGCAGCGGTCCGTACCCTTGGGTCACGCCGTACTGCAATGCAATCTGCCCCTGTTCCCGTAAAATCCGGGCGGTCAGCTCTGCCAGCTCTTCCTTCGGGAACAGCTCCGGTGCAGGTGCGCCTCCGGCAAAGGAAATAATCTCCGGATCCCCCATCAGCTTGAACATTTCACGGATGGTAGACCCCTTTACCGAAGCTACTTTATCTGAAAATTGATATTTCACTGCATTTCACCTCAAACTTTTCACTTTTTTTCTCTATTTTTTAGTATATCACAGAAATACCCCCTTGACAATACTTAAATTAAAATATATGATATAAAGAGAGGAAAATTTTTTAATAAAGGAGAAAAAAGCTATGGGAAAGATCAGAACCCGCTTTGCCCCCAGTCCAACAGGCTATATGCACATCGGCAATCTGCGCACGGCATTATATGCCTATTTGCTTGCCAAGCATGACGGAGGCGATTTTATTTTAAGAATTGAGGATACCGACCAGGAACGGTATGTGGAAGGTGCAGTCGAGGTCATTTTCAACAGTCTGAAAAGCGCCGGACTGATCCACGACGAAGGCCCCGATGTGGGCGGTGATTACGGTCCTTATGTACAAAGTGAACGGCGGGGCATTTATCTGGAATATGCAAAAAAACTGGTGGAGCTGGGCGGCGCCTACTACTGCTTCTGCGATGAGGAACGCTTAGAGCAGGTGAGAGCGGCACAGCGGGAAGCGAAGCAAACCCCCAAATATGACGGTCACTGCAAAGCGCTGACCGCCGAAGAAGTGGCACAAAAGCTGGCAGCCGGCACCCCTTATGTCATCCGGCAAAAAATTCCGGAGGAGGGGGCTACCTCCTTTGACGATGTGGTTTACGGTCATATTTCAATTGATAACAACGAGTTAGACGAGGGCGTTCTGCTGAAATCAGACGGCCTCCCCACTTACAATTTTGCCAATGTGGTGGACGATCACCTGATGGGGATTACCCATGTCATCCGCGGGAGCGAGTATCTCACCTCCACCCCGAAATATAATTTGCTTTACCGTGCCTTCGGCTGGGAGCCTCCTGTTTATATTCATGTGGCGCCGATTGTGAAAGAAGGGGGCGCCAAGTACAGCAAGCGGAACGGGGACGCTTCCTATGAAGATTTCTTAAAGATGGGCTATTTGAAGGAAGCGGTCATTAATTATATTGCCCTGCTGGGCTGGAACCCGGGCACAGAGCAGGAAATTTTCTCGATGGACGGGCTGATCAAAGCCTTTGGG
>CAKSSZ010000028.1 GCA_934489915.1 uncultured Clostridia bacterium
CGTTAGGGCTTTGCAGCTGTAAAACGCACCCATACCGATACTTTTTACGCTGCTTGGGATTGTTATATTTTTCAGGTTTTCGCAATAGTAAAATGCGTGTTCGCCGATACTTGTCACGCCATCGGAAATTACGACTGTTTCAAGATAATTATAAATATTGTTATTTTTTACCCACGGCGCAAGCATTCCGCCCGTCTGCCAATCAAAGTCACTCATAGCTCCTGTGCCGCTTATCGTAAGGACTTTTGTTTCGGTATTATATTCCCATGTCAGATTAGCGCCGCATGACGCACCGGTTGTTTCGTTGCTTATAATCTCGGCGAACGCCGGAAAAGCCGTACACAAAACCGCCATAAAGACGATGCATGCTAAAATTCTTTTTTTCACAATTTACACCATCCTTTTATCCGTTAATTGTTGTTCAGTACATAAGAAAATTTCAAAAACATTGTTGCCGTATCGGCTCTCGACGGTGCAACTTTCGGATAGATTGCGTATTCATATCCGTTTACGGAATGAATATACATAATGCCTTTCTCAAAGCACCAGTTCATAGCAGACAGTGCGTAGTCAGCAATGTCACCGCTGTCGTTGTAGTCCGATTTTGACAAGTCCCAACCGTCACCCACGCTCATGTCAAGCCCTTTTGACTGCGCATACCGATAGAAGATAGCCGCAATCTGCTCTCTTGTAATAACATCATCGGGCGAAAATGTTGTATCGCCCGTGCCGTTCAACACGCCGTTTGCTGCTGCCCATGCAATCGGTTTTTTGTACCAATCCTGCGTTAAATCCGAAAATTTTGAATTTTCGCTTGTTTCGGGAGAGCCGGCAAATCTGTAAAACATTGTTGCAAACTGTGCTCTTGTGATACTGTCATCGGGATTAAAGGTGTCCGCTCCTGTGCCTGCCATAATGCCGTTGTCAAGGCAAAACTCAATTCCGTAATGGTTGTGGTCACCGTCGGCGCTTTGTATATCCTTAAAGCGTTTCACCGCACAATTATTTCCCTTTTCTTCACAGGTGAATCTGCCGTCTGCCGCAGCGGTCGGTTCGCCTTTTTCTATTGTTTCGCCTGTATCGAGCAAAACGCACTTAAATCCGTTATCCTTAGCATACTGCTCCGCTGCAGTGCCGCTGTAGCATTTGATAACAAGGTCTTCGTTTCTCACATCATAGTCGTTCACATAGTCCCAGCCGAAAGCGTGCATATCAATCTGCGTTACGCTTTTCGGAATTGTTACTTCTTTCAGATTATTGCAGCGGAAGAATGCCGCCTCGCCAATGTGTTCAACGCCCTCTTCAATGGTAAGATTTGAAAGGCTTTCGCACCATGAAAAGGCATTGTCGCCGATTTCTTTTACCGTGCCGGGAATAACAACATTGTTTAAGTTTTTGCACCAGTAAAACCCGAGCTTTGAGATGGATTTTAAGGTTGACGGAAGTTTAACCGATGTAATATTCGACATTTCAAATGCGTCAACACCCATAAGAGTTGTACCCTCGCGGATTTCAATATCGCCGACAGCTTCCCATTCGTGAATCTGTTTGTTTTCGGTCGGTGCAGACGGGTCAGGATTGTCTATTTCGGCATAGCCGATTCTGATTCCCGCGATTAAATACTGCCCGTGATACTGAATGCCGTCAACGCGGTTATTTGCATCCTTATCATATGCCGAGCCGAAAAAGATTCTTTTTCCCATGTATTCAACATTGCTCGGCATGGTTATATTTTTAAGTGCTTCGCCGCTTATTGCCTCGCTGCCTATGTACTTTACACTTTCGGGAATAACAAGCGTTTCAAGCTCATCGCCGCAGTCTATGGCAAAGTCTTTTATAACCTCAAGTCCATCGTTTAATTTAAGATACTTTAAATAACGTCCGTAAATCGCCCTGTTTCCGATTTCCTTAATCGTCGGCGGAAGCGTAATGCCCGAAATTTTTGTTGCACTCTCACGAAGCGCTCCGTCGCCTATCGCCGTAACCGGGTGCCCGTCTATTTCGGACGGAATATTAAGTTCAACCGTGAAATTCGGATCGGGATCGTACCAGAATTTCGCCGAATAACTTGTAATCATCGCCGAGCCGTCATCACGAATAGTATAAACCACCGAATCAATCGAATCCTTTTCACGATACTCCTCCATATCATCGGTTACGGCAGTTTTACTTTGCTCGTTCCATTCCATACCATAATCCGAATCGTAAATACTCCACGCTTTTGCCGTTGGCACAAATGCCGCCGAAGCCAGTATTGCCGTGCCGAGTGTGATAGAAATAAGTTTTTTTAAGTGCATAATCATCAGCCTTTCCGTTAATTTATAATCATTGCATATAACAACCCCACTATACTTATTTATTATAACATACTTTTTAATTTAAGTAAATGCCATTTCCTGAATTGGCATTGCCAAACACGGAAAACTTTTTGGTTTTCTATTTATTATTTCAAAAAAATATGGTATAATTAAAAAAAGAGCATAAGGAAGTGATAAAATGTTTCGTGAAAAGCTGAATAAATATATGGAGCTGCTGCATTGCTCCGGCAAAGAATTTGCAGAATACTCCGGAATATCCGAAGCTACCGTAAGTCGATACAGATCCGGTGCAAGAACACCAAAGGCAAATTCGGAAGATATGAAAAAGCTGTGCCACGGGATTTGTGCAGCGGCAGAGAAAAAGGAAATTGACTTATCGTACAAAACCGTGTTGTCGGAATTGAATACTCTTGCGGAAGCCGTACCGTTTGATTATGATTCTTTGCAAAAAAAACTGAATGTGCTTTGCACTGTCTTTTCGGTGAACCTTGCAGATATGTCGAAAAGGCTGAAATATGACTCCTCATATATTTCAAGAATACGAAACGGCAAACGCAGACCTGCAAATCCCCAAAAGTTTGCCTATGATGTTGCAGGGTATTTTTCGGTTTGCTATAATTCCGACAGTGATAAAAAAATCATTGCGGAACTCTTAAACATAAAGCCAAGTTTGATTAAGGCAAGGGATAATTATGTGTCCGAGCTTACAAGCTGGCTTACGGACAGCAAGGTAACGAAAAAGCCGGAAAATCCGATTGGCAATTTTTTATCTGCTCTTAATTCATTTGACTTGAATGAGTACATAAAAGCAATTCGTTTTGACGAATTGAAAGTTCCGTCGCTTCCGTTTCAGCTTCCGACAGCAAAAAGCTATTATGGGATTGATGAAATGAAAAACGGCGAGCTTGATTTTCTGAAAGCGACTGCTCTTTCAAAATCAAAACACGATGTATTTATGTATAGCGATATGCAGATGGACGATATGGCAGCCGATATGGAATTTTCAAAAAAATATATGTTCGGTCTTGCCGTAATGCTGAAAAAGGGATTGCACCTCAATGTGATTCATAATCTCAACCGCCCTTTTAACGAGCTTATGCTGGGGCTTGAGTGCTGGATACCTCTTTATATGACAGGGCAAATTTCACCGTACTACCTGAAAGGTGCACACAATCAGCTTTTTTGTCATTTTTTGAATGTGTCCGGTGCGGCGGCATTATCCGGAGAGTGTGTTTCGGGTTTCCACGCAAAGGGCAGATATTATCTGACAAAAAACAAAGATGAACTTTCTTATTATCAAGAGAGAAGCTCATTTATATTAAAAAAAGCGTACCCACTTATGGATATTTACCGTGAGGATAAATCGGCAGAACTTGCCGCATTTATGATTTCCGACTCTCATACAGACGGCAATCGGCAAAGCGTACTTTCGGCACTTCCGATTTATACGGCAACTAATGAGTTTTTAGAAAGCTTTCTTGACAACAGAAATGTACCGAATGACGAAAAGCAAAAAATCCTTGACTACGCAACAACACGCAGAGAACAGATTTTTGAAATTCTTAAAAACAACTCTGTTTCGGATGAAATTCCACGGCTGAGCAAGGAGGAATTTAATGACAATCCCCAAGCTCTTTCGTTATCGCTTATGTTCTGCAATGAAAATCTTGAGTATACATATAATGAATACGCCGAGCATCTAAGGCTCACAAAAGAATTTGCGGAGAAAAACAAAAATTATTCCGTCACACGGACAAAAGAAAACGTATTTGCCAACATACAAATAACAATGCACGAAAACGAATATGTTATGATTTCAAAAAATAAAGCGCCGACTGTTCATTTTGTAATACGCCATTCAACGCTTCGGAAGGCAATAGAAAATTTAGAATTTCCAATGTTGAATTGGTGAGTTTGTCAGTAATCTGACCGCCCCCAAACATTTGGGGGCGGTTCCCTTTACGGCTCTTTTTTTATTATACTTCCCACTTACTCTTACCCTTTGTTCTTCTGCCATTACCTCTGCACCCATGAAGCAGCCACCTGCTTTCTGGACTTTGAAAATTTACTTTCAAAATAAATGATGTCTATTCCTGAATTGTTATATTATTTAAAGTTGTTACGGTGGTAAATTCCTTGTCTATGAATATGTTGAATTTATCTACAAGGTGCTGCATGTTTTCTTGATGCAAATGCTTTTTTGGTGTCTAAATCTTTTTTTCTCGGAAACATTTTTTCGATCAACGTCAGAACATCATTCTTATATGCTTTATCAATAATTAATAATTCGATTATTTCCGGCGTGTCGTCATGAGGATTATTCTCAGTTATCTTATTTGCGTATACAACAGCGTTTTTCGGCTCTATCAGTTGTTCTTGTATGCCCCAATAAACACAACATTTAAAAAGATCTATCAATAATTTTCATTTCAGGAATAATATCCTTTAATAATTTACCATCAATCTCATATTCAAGTGCTTTTTCAGCATCTGAATAAGTTTTTTCGCTATCTTCATTGTAGAATTCAATTACGCTTATACCTTCATCGGTGTGAGTTATAGAATATTTTTTATTATTATATAAGAATTCAACCTCACAACCTCTGTTTAAGCAATCAACTAAATCATATGCATTATTAAAATTATTATCATATTTCATAAATAAACCTCCCTTTTTATCTTTTTTTAAATATGGGATTTCCGTTCTTATCCCATACAATAATATGTTCATGCGGATTTGTGTGATTTTTGGGATTACCATGATCGGTGTAATGAATTTCTTTTATTGCACGTCCATCACCACCGATATAAGTTTCCTTATATCCACTCCTCCTTATTTGACCCGGCTTGCCGTAAAGATGACTATCCTTATTTGATCTGCTTCTATTTCCTTTTGTATTTCCAAAATTACCTCCTTTGCCTGCACCCATTAAGCAGTCACCTGCTTTCTGGATTTTGAAAATTCACTTTCAAAAGGCATTATATTTATGCCCATATCCCGATATTTCTTAAAAATATTATTAGGTGTACTACCGTACACAATCATTGTTCTCGGCGACAGCCTTTTAACCAATTCTGCAAGCCCGTCTTTAAAATAATCCTTATCAATTCTGCTTTTGATACAGCCGTGAGTGCCTACTGCAACAGTTTTAAATTTCTCGATTCCATCAAAGCAAAATTCGTATGTACGCTCATCATTGAACCTTACATTGGGTATTATTTCAATCCCGTTATTTTGAAGCCAAGCCGATAAAGCCTTTCCTCTATATGTATTCCACATTTGCATACAAAGCGGCATATTTCGATACAGGCTGAAGTCCGGCGAAATGATACCTTTGAATTTTTTGAGTTTTGTAAGATACTTCTTAGGATTACGCCATAAGCGTTCAAATTTTATGTCATGCTCATAAAACATAACCCAACAGTCGAAATCATTCCATGTTTTTTCCATTGCCTTTGAAAACGGTACCAATTTTTCGGGAATAAAATTACTTGTCCTGATCACAGGTAACTCAAAGTACCCCTCATAATCAGCATTTTCAACCAAAAACGAACGGAATACATCATAATTATTAAATTTTTCATTTGTCATTTTATAAATGATACCTCCTGTAAATTAAAATTTTCAAAAAACTCTTGATTTTAATTCACAGGTGTGCTAAAATATAACCATAGTGATTGGGTTTGCTTTTAGCACACCTGTGAAAAACACATTATTGAGTTGTTGGTAGCAACTTTTCTAATGTGTTTTTTATTTTATGAAACAATCAATTTACATCATCCCTTTCCCAAAATTATTTTTGTTATTGGTCTTTTTCAAATTCGTTGGCACGATATAATTTTTCAATATTGTGCGCTTCTCTCAATTCGCGTTTTGTAAGACTGCTTAGGTTTTTGATATGCCCGTCACGGATGATAAAGGCACAATCCGGACGGGTACACTCCGTGTGCAGCAAAGTTACATTATGCGTTGTTACCATTGACTGCATATGGTCAAAGCTCTGGATAATCGTAAGAATTTTTTCAGAAAGCTCATGGTGATAATATGCATCAAATTCATCTATTACAAGAAAAGTAAGCTGATTGAATTCTATTAACCAACAATAAAATAATGTAAGCGCCCTGGTACCGGATGATGCTATGGATTCAAATTCAACAACATGATCATTTTCAAATTTTGCTCCGATTGTAAGAGCGCCACTCATTAGCTTTAACGGTACAAGCGTGTAGTGAAGCCCCATAGTATTAATAAATACATTAAAATCCTCAAGTCTGCCACTATTGAGAATAATCTCATTTAATCTTTCGCTGCCGAACTTATAACCAATATATTTATTGGCGTCTCTCAGGCTCCTGAAATATAGCATTCCGCTTACAAATTTCATAATCTTCGTAATCACAGAATGATCATCTTGAATTGTATTATTGTAAATATACTTTATAACGGATAATTGCTTTTGCAATCCTTGTGTTCTTAAGTTTTCAGCCCCGGGTATTTTAATAAAATTTTCTTTTTCATCTAAAAAATTGTGGACCAGCATTTCCTTTCCGTTTACTATTATTCCTTCAAATAGCAGTGTCGTTAAATTGGTTTTGCAATATGTATAGAGCACCTCGTCTTTCCCAAACTGAAAAACATAGTTAAATGTTGCATAGGTATTTTCATCATTTCCGACATAAGTATATAAATGCTGAGGGATATCACCTTTTTCAACATCAAGCAAATGAGCAGTTATATCAACAATAGCTGTACATAAACTGGATTTCCCCGATCCGTTTTTACCAAAAACAACAGATTTTTTAGCAATTTTATTATCAACCAAATTTTTTCGGAAGCCATAATCCCGAGTATCTGATAAGTCCCACAAAAGAGTATTTTGAAATCCTCTGTAATTTTCAACTTGAAATTTTTTAAGCATGTCTAAATCCCCCTTTTCATTTGTAATATACCACATCTTTCATAAGTTATCAAGTGTTTTCTGTGTTTTTTTGAAGTCGTTTCTGCAATACAAAAAAATCAGCCGTATCCCATGTTTCCGATATACAGATAAAACATGAAAACGGCTGATCCCATTTCAATGAAGTAATTTTATTCTTTATTTTACTGCCAGCTGCCGTATGGCGCCCGTGGGACAGGCCCCCGCACAGGTGCCGCAATCGGTGCATGCGTCCAAATGTATCACCGGCAGAGCCTGATCCATCGAAATAGCCCCCTGCGGACATTTCTTGGAGCATAATCCGCAGCCAAGGCACCCGGCCGTACATACCTGTTTGACCGCCAGCCCTTTATCCAGGGAGGAACAGGTCAGACGAATTTGTTTTTTTGCCGGCTGTAAAGAAATCAAATGGTTGGGACAAACTGAGGTACACTGCCCGCAGCCGGTGCAGATATGCGGATTCACCGCCGCAATTCCATTATGAATCGAGAGAGCGCCAAAGGGACATGCCTTAACGCAACTCCCAAACCCCATGCATCCGTACCGGCAGCCTTTGCCGCCGTTTTGCTGCACCGCTTTGGCAGCCAGGCAATCCATCACCCCTCGGTATTGTCCGATTTGTGTCGTACAGGAACAGTCTCCTCCGCACGCCACATAAGCAATTCTTTTTTCCTGAGAAACAGCATCCACCCCGCACAGCGCACCAATTTTCTCCGTATTGGTACACATGGGGCAGCCGTCAGGCGGCGCCTGTTCCGCCGCAATGGCTTCTGCCAGAGCGTCACATCCGGCATAGCCGCAGCCGCCGCAATTATTACCCGGCAGCAAAGCACGGATCTGCTCCGCTTTTTCATTCGGCTCTACATAAAACCGATCTCCCGCAAAATTCAAAAGCAGGGCAATTACCGTCCCAATCAGTCCGATTAAAATAGCAGAAGCTAAAATCATTTCAACCATGTTAATCCCTCCTCTTTACAGCATACCGGCAAAGCCGTAAAAAGCAATTGCCATTAGGCCGGAAGCAGCCAACGTGATCGGCATCCCTCGAAAGGGCGCAGGAATATTATGATGGGCAATCTGTTCCCGGATGCCTGCCAAAATAACAATAGCAACCGTAAAGCCAACAGCAGTACCAAACCCGTTAATCACACTCTGAGCAAACCCGTATCCGTTCTGAACATTGGTCAGTGCTACACCCAGCACGGCACAGTTGGTCGTGATCAAAGGCAAATAAACACCCAGTGCCCGATAAAGAGCCGGCAAGGTTTTTTTCAGCACCAACTCTACAAATTGCACCAAGGCCGCAATAACCAGAATAAATGCAATGGTTTGCAAAAATGCCAGCTCTCCTTGCAGTACAAACTGATACAACAAGCTGGTACAGGCTGATGCCACAGTAATGACAAAGATGACGGCAATCCCCATACCGGCTGCTGTTTTCACCTGCTTGGAGACACCCAAAAAGGGGCAAAGCCCTAAAAACTGACTGAGTACAACATTATTCACAAATGCCGACGCCACTAAGATTAAGGCTAATGTTTTCATTGATGACACCCCTCCCGATTGGTACACCCGCTGCAGCCGCCGCAGGATTGTACCGGTTCCTTGCCTTTCTTGCTTCGTATTTTATTTTGCAGCGCAGTCAGCCAGCACAGTACAAAGAAAGCCCCCGGCGCTAAAATCATAATGGTAATGGGCTGCGCCGCTGCCGGAAGAATACTCATCCCAAAAATCTGCCCGGCGCCCAGTAATTCCCGAACAATACCAATACAGGTTAGTCCTACGGTAAACCCAAGCCCCATGCCCAATCCGTCAAAAAAGGAAGGGATCACTTTATTTTTAGAAGCAAATGCTTCTGCACGTCCCAAAATAATGCAATTTACCACAATCAAAGGAATATATAGCCCCAAGGAAGCATACAAAGAAGGCAAAAATCCTTCTAACAGCAGCTGCGCCATAGTAACCAGTGAAGCCACAATGACGATATAAGCCGGAATTCTCACCCGATCGGGGATCACCTTCCGGAGCAGGGAAATCACCGTATTGGAAAGCATGAGCACAGCTGTTGTGGTTAAACCCATTCCCAGGCCGTTCATTGCCGAAGTGGTCACTGCCAGAGTAGGACACATTCCCAAGGTTTGCACAAAGGTTGGATTCTCCCGAATCAAGCCGTTATAAAGACACCTTACATTCTGTTTCATAAAGCTCCTCCTTCCCTTTCCTGGTTGGCTGCCGACAGAGCAGCGTTCACAGCTGCTGTTACAGCACGGGAGGTAAAGGTGGCGCCGGAGATAGCGCTGATCTCTCCCTCCTGTTTACTTTCTCCCTTGACCACTTGGAGCGGCTGCTTACCCTTTCCGCGGAACTGATCCGTAAAATCAGGGTTCTTGGCATTCATCCCAAGTCCTGCAGTTTCATTTAGTGATAAGAAGGAAATCCCGGTCACCGTCCCCTCATGGGAGACGCCCACCACCAGGCTGATATCACCGCCGTAGCCCTCGTGGGAAGTCACGCATACCACTGTACCAATGTCTTTGCCTTGTTGTTTCGCAGTGTACATTTGAGTAATGTCACACCCTTCCACCGCATCCCAAGAAGAGGAAAGTGCGTCAAACCCATCCGCTTCCGGAAAAACAGTGCGATAAGCCTCCTGCTGCCGCACCTCTGCCTGTCTGGCAATCGGCTCTTTCGTCAGCTGATAAAAATAGCCCAGAATACACCCGGAAAGGATCGTAATGACCGCCAGGATTGCTACCACTCCGGCATTCTTCCTGTGATCCGCCTTGTGAGGGGCCGCCTCCTCTTTTGTTGCCGGCGCAGCCGCTTCTTTTTGTTTTTTCTCTTTTTTCACACCAAACGCTCTGGGAACAGTCACCTTTTCAATCAGCGGCGTTACCATGTTACCGATAATAATAGCAAAGGAAACCCCCTCCGGATTTGCCCCAAAGGTGCGGAACAGAGCCGTTAAAAAGCCCAATAACAGCCCATAAAGCAGTTTCCCCCGATTGGTAATGGGACTGGTCACATAATCCGTTGCCATAAAGAACGCCCCCAGCAGCAAGCCGCCGGAAAGGAGCTGCGCCGTCAGCCACACCGGATCAAATCCGCCGAACAAACCGGAAAATAACAGGAAAAACACCAGATAATATATCGGAATTCTCCAGGAAATGACTCTGCGCAGCAATAAGTACGCTCCACCCAGCAGCAATGCCGCTGCGGAAACTTCCCCAATCACGCCGCCAGTGTTCCCCCAAAAGAGACTCTCTAACGAAGGAACGGTACCCGCCCGCATAGAAGCCAGGGGGGTAGCACCGGAAACACCGTCTACCGAAAAAGTATTCATCTGCGCTGCAAAAGAAATCAGCAAAAAGCATCGTGCCGCCAAAGCAGGGTTCATAAAATTCTGCCCCAAGCCGCCAAACAGCTGCTTCACCATCAAAATGGCAAACACGCACCCCAATAACGGAATCCATAAAGGTACAGTCGGCGGCATATTGAGTGCCAGCAATAGCCCTGTAAGAGCTGCCGAGCCGTCCAGCGCCGTAATGGGCTGCTTCATTGCTTTTTGATAAAGAAATTCACAAAGCACAGAGCATGCAACGCAGGACACCATCAGCGCCGCCGCATACCAGCCAAAGCGGTATATTGCCCAACCGGCTGCCGGCAGGAGGGCAAGCAAGACGTCATACATTAAAGAGCGGGTCGTTCTGCGATCCCGAATATGAGGGGATGCGGAAAGCCGTAATAATTCACTCATGATTATTTCCCTCCCTGTGCATTTTTACGCAGCTGCAGGCAGTGCGCCCGGGCTGCGGTAATCAGCTGTGTTAACGGCCGCTTTGCCGGACAAGAATAGCTGCAGCATCCGCAAGAAAAACATTCCATTCCGTAATTTTCCGCAAATGCTTCATAGTCCTGCTGTTCTGCAAAGGCAGCCAATTTTTGCGGCAAGAGTCCTTCCGGGCAATGCGCCACACATCGGCCGCACCGAATACAGGGGGTGAAAATATCCGGCACCGGATCCTTCAAAAAAGCGGTAACGGCAGTCGCATTTTTGGTCACAGGCACCTCCAAGGATGCCAGGGAATGACCCATCATCGGACCGCCTGCAATAATTTTTTCCGGTTTTTCTGCAAAGCCGCCCGCTTCCGCCACCACTTTGCCCAGACTCGTCCCCAGACGCACCTCAAAGTTGCCGGGAGACACGACTGCATCCCCTGTCACCGTAATAATACGTCGCATCAGAGGGATCGACTCACAAACCGCATAAAAAATTGCGGCAACGGTATCAATATTATGCACAATACAGCCGGCATCAATGGGGAGCATGGAAGAATTGATTTTTCTGCCGGTAGCAGTATAAATCAACATCCGCTCGGCGCCCTGAGGATACCGGGTACGGGTCGGCAGCACCTGAATTCTGTCATAGCTTGCCGACAGCCTTGCCAGCTGGTCAATTGCCAGGGGTTTGTTTTTTTCAATACAAATAATTCCCTTTGCATTGGGAAATAAAGAAAGAATCACATGCAAGCCCAGCAGCACCGTCTCCGGCCGTTCCAGCATAATGCGATAATCAGAGGTCAGGTACGGCTCACATTCTGAGCCGTTCACCAGCACATATTCCACCGCATCCGGATCCTTCACCGACAGCTTCACATGAGCCGGAAAGCAAGCGCCCCCCATGCCCACAATACCGGCTTGACTGATCGCCTGCAAAATTTCCTCTCGGTTCATCTTTTGAAATTCCCGTTTTTCACCCAAGCCCTCCTCCGGTGTGTCCAACCCGTCGTTTTCCACAATCACACAGAGAGAATGGCTGCCGTTGAGCAAAATACGCGGCTCAATCGCTTTGACCGTTCCGGAAACCGAACTTACCACATTGGCAGAAACAAACCCTGCCGCTTTCCCGATCAGCTGCCCCATTTTGACTGTATCGCCCTTTTGTACCACCGGTACCGCAGGCGCACCAATATGCTGGCTCATGGGAAAGACCAGCTCTTCTCCGGGTGAAATTTTTACAATCGGCTTTGCTTTTGCCAAGTCCTTTCCCTCCCAGGGATGAATCCCTCCCCGAAAAACAGACATCTTTCTCATTCCTTTCCTGGTTTTTTGCGGGAAAAGAAAAGCCTGCGTCTTAAAAAAACGCAGGAATTTTTCCTAATCCTCCCAATTATGCCATACATTTTGTACGTCGTCATTATCTTCAAGCATTTCAATTAATTTTTCCATATGAAGCAAATCTTTTTCATCCGTCAATTTGACATAGGTCTGGGGAACCATTTCAATTTCAGCACTGACAAAGGAATAACCTTTTTGCTCCAGCGCCTCTCTCACCTGAGAAAAATCGCCGGGGGCAGTAATTACTTCATGGCAGCCGTCTTCCGTTGAAAAATCCTCGGCGCCTGCGTCTAAGGC
>CAKSSZ010000029.1 GCA_934489915.1 uncultured Clostridia bacterium
TGGGCAAGCGCCAGCTGGGCCAGTTTCAGCCCTACGAATTCGCCATGACCATTCTGCTGGCGGACGTCATCTCCGCCAACCGAAAGCTGATTGAAGACGTACAGTACCGGGTGCGGAAAATGGATTATGAATCCGTTTCCTCCCGAAAAGACGGAGATTCCTTATGATAAAAATTGCCTTTGACGCATACCCGATTGCCGCACATCGGCTTTCCGGGATCGGCACCCACGCCCGTGAATTGACGCAGCGGCTTTGCCAACGGCCGGAGCTGGACTGTACGCTGCTGCTCTATGATTTTTTGAATCGCCGGGGCAGCCGCAAACTTTTGCAAGAACGCATTCCCAACGCAAAAATTGTACAAAATCCATGGCTGCCTTACGGGGTTTATGTAGAGCTATGGCCTCATTTTCCGTGGCTGGGGTGGGAGCAGGTGTTTGGGATCAAGGCTGATATCAGCCATTTTTTCAACTTTATTATTCCCCCGAAGGCCACCGGCCGTGTGATTAACACCGTGCATGATCTGGTACACTTGAATTATCCGGAAACGATGGAAAAAAGCAATCTTCGGCGATTATCCCGTAATTTGAACCGTTCCTGCCGGGATGCGGATCTGATCGTTACCGTCTCCTGGGCGGTGCGGCAGGAAATGATCGAAAAGCTCGGCCTGCCCGGGGATAAAATCCGGGTGGTTCCCAACGGTGTGGATCTTACCCGCTTTTGCCCCGAAGGGACAAGGCTGTCCCAACTGCCGGAGCATTATTTTTTGTATCTGGGTACCTTGGAGCCAAGAAAAAATTTAATCGGGCTGCTTCATGCCTACAAAATCGGAAAGTCCCGCTTTGACGACTGCAAATTAGTGCTGGGCGGCGCAAAAGGATGGGAATATGACGCTATTTTTGATCAGGTAAAACAACTGGGGCTGGAGGAAGACGTGATCTTTCCGGGCTATCTGCCCTACGAGCATCTGCCTGCCCTGTACCGGGGGGCGCAGGCCTTTCTGTTCCCTTCTTTTTACGAAGGCTTTGGGATCCCCCCGTTAGAGGCGATGGCGTGCGGCGTGCCGGTGATTACCTCCGACTGCGCCGCATTGACGGAAGTCACGGCAAATGCTGCCGTGCATATCGATCCAAATCAGCCGGAAGCATTGGCTGACGCCATGGAGCGCATCCTGACCGACTCAGAGCTGCGCACGCTTTCCATTGCACGGGGGCTGGAACGGGCAAAAGCCTTTACCTGGAACCGGGCAGCAGAAAAAACAGCCCAAATTTATCGGGAGCTAAAATAAGAAAGGAGCAGGTAATATGAAGGTCGCTATCGTGCATGACTGGCTCACAAACTGGGGCGGCGCCGAACGGGTATTGCAGCGGATTGCCGGGCTTTTTCCGGACGCACCGACCTACACCCTGGTCTACCGTCCAAAAATTGTGGAAGGGAGATTCAAGGACGTACGCCCCTCCTATATTCAAAAATTTCCTTTTGCCGATCGACTCTACCCAAAATATCTCCCCTTTTTCCCAAAAGCAATTGAGGCGCTGGATTTATCCGAATACGATTTGGTCATCTCCTCCTCCACCTGCTGTGCAAAGGGAGTTATGACCCGGTCAGACGCAGTGCATCTGTGCTATTGTGCCACACCGATGCGTTACGCCTGGGATTTTTATTTTTCTTACAAAAAAAACGCCAGTCCTTTGTTCCGCTGGCTGATTCCTCATTTTATGTATCACATCCGTCAATGGGATGTTCTCTCCGCCAATCGGGTGGACTTTTTTCTGGCAAATTCCAAAAACGTTGCCCGCAGGATTGATAAACATTACAGACGGGAAAGCCGGGTGGTTTACCCCTTTGCGGATACCGCCTTTTATACTCCCGTCCCCCACCCCACGGAGGAGTATTACTTCACCGTTTCCCGACTGGTATCCTATAAGCGGATTGATCTGGCGGTTCGCGCCTGTACCAAGCTCAATAAAAAACTGATTGTAGCAGGAGACGGCGCAGAAGCGAAAAAACTCAGGAAAATAGCAGGGGATTGCGTCACCTTTACCGGTCACTGTACCAACGAGGAGCTGCGGGAATATTATCGCAATTGCAAGGCGTTTTTATTCCCCGGAGAAGAGGATTTCGGGATCACCCCGGTAGAAGCTCAGGCCTGCGGAAGACCGGTCATCGCCTACGGTAAGGGGGGCGCATTAGAGACGGTTATAGACGGGGTAACCGGTCTGTTTTTTACCGAACAAACAGTGGAATCCCTCTGCGACGGCATTCTTCGGCTGGAACAAACCTCCTTCTCTCCCGATGTCATCCGGGAAAACGCCCTGCGGTTTGAACCGGAACGTTTTGACGCTCAAATGCGGGAGGCTGTCGCCTGCGCCTTGGAAGAAAAGAGGGGGATAATGGCATGAAAATTGCGCTTGACGCATTAAATTTGACTCCTGCACGGGCAGGAGTAGGCAATTACGCTTTTCATGTCATCCATGCCTTGCAAACTCTGCCCTCCGAGCATCAGTTTACCGTGTTTGTCAATCAATCGGTGCGGGAGGAGTTTTCCGATACGTCAAGGATGCACTTTGTCACTGCCGGTTCCTTTTCCGGCAGCCGGCAGCGGATTTTCTACCAGCTAACCCGTTTTGCAGGGCAGCTGCAAGGCTATGACCTGGTGCACTGTCTGGACTATCTTTCTCCCCTGGCGCACTTGTCTGCCCCCCTTGTCATTACGGTACATGATGTTAGCTTTTTGGTCAACCGCTCCTACTTTACCCCGGCAATGGGGCTTTTAAAGCGGTCGCTGCTGCCTCTTTCCTGCCGTCGGGCAGCAGGCATTTTTACCGTTTCGGAATTTACCAAGCAGGAGCTGCTGCGATGCCTGCCCCTCCGGGAGGAGCGTATTTTCCCGGTATTGCTGGGGACGGAGACGCCTCGCAGATCCACCGAATCCCAGCCGCCCTGTGTGTTGTGCGTAGGTACACTGGAACCGCGGAAGAATTGGGGAACCGCCGTCAGCGCCATGGAGCTTTTATGGCAGCGCCGGCCTGACCTCACTCTCCCCCTGGTACTGGCAGGAAAACCGGGCTGGGGGTATGAACCCCTCCTGCAGCAAATCCAAAACAGCCCCTATCGGGATCGGATTTTGCTCCCCGGCTATTGCTCGGAGGAGGCGCTGGCCGCTTGGTACAAAAGTGCTCGGGCATTTGTATTTCCTTCTTTTTATGAAGGGTTTGGTCTGCCTCCCATTGAAGCGATGGCGTACGGTGTTCCTGTGGTGGCGTCTGCCGCCGCATCGCTGCCGGAGGTAACAAACGGAGCCGCTCTCTTATGCCCCCCCACCGACGCCGCTGCTTTTTCCGCTGCGATCGAGGAGGCATTGGGCAGCAAAAGAGAGACTCTGATTGCTGCCGGGAAACATCGGGCTGCCGCCCTTTCCTGGGGCAAAACCGGACAGGGCATCTTAGACGGTTATCAAACCATAGCAGGGAGGACAAACTCATGAAATCATCCGAAAGCGTACTCAACCGTTTACTGGTCGGGCTGGACTTTTGCCTGTCCCTACTTGCGTTTTTACTGGCTTATTTTTTTCGCAGTCAAATTTTTCTGGAACAAACACCGCTGTTTGCACTGTCCGCTTATGTCTGGATTTTGTTTGTATTTCTCCCCACCTTATTTATTTCTCTTTTTCTCTTTGGACTGTACGGAGAAAACAAGCTGGATCGGCGGTTGACCATACGGCTGTTTCAGGCATTTTTAATCTGTGGCTTGGTTTCTTCTGCAGCGGTATTTGTTACCCGCAGCGTTGCCTTTAGCCGGTTGCTGTTCTTTTTATTTATGGGAATTGACTTTCTCTTTTTGTTTGTAGAAAAACAGCTGATCCGCAGATTACTGCTTTTAAAAATACGGGAAAATGCGGGAGCCACCCGGGTATTGGCAGTGGGAGACATGACAAAAGCAACCGCCACAATGGAACAAATTCGCCGGGAACAGGATTTGTTATTCCACGTAGCCGCCTTCCTTCCCCTGACAGAGGCCACCCCCATCACCGCTGATCAATTGCGGGAAACGATCATTCAAAACACGGCGGATCAAGTCTTTTTCTTTTTTTCAAAGGACTGGGTAGGAAAAGCAGAACCGTATTTGCAGGTTTGCGAGGAGCTGGGCGTCACTGCCAGACTTTTGCTGGACTGGTATCAGCTGCCCCTGTCCAAAACAAAGCTCAGCTACCTGGGGAATATTCCGGCGCTGACCTTTCACACTGTTTCTTTAAACCAAAGCCAGCTGCTTCTGAAACGGCTGATGGATATTTTAGGCGGCCTTGTCGGCCTGATTCTAACCGGGGTTTTATGGCTCCTGTTAGCGCCCCTCATTAAGCTTTCTTCTCCCGGCCCGGTCTTTTACGCACAGGAACGGGTCGGGCAAAACGGGCGAATCTTCCGCATTTATAAATTCCGCTCCATGGTGCAAAATGCCGACCGTCAGCTGGAGCAGCTCCAGGCACAGAATGAACTGAAGGGCGCCGTATTCAAAATAAAAAACGATCCCCGCGTTACTCCGGTGGGGCGAGTCATCCGTAAATTGAGTCTGGATGAATTTCCTCAGTTCTGGAACGTATTAAAAGGAGAAATGAGCCTGGTAGGTACACGCCCCCCCACCGTGCAGGAGGTAGAGCAATATCAAAGCTATCACCGCCGCAGGCTGTCCATCAAACCGGGCTTAACCGGGATGTGGCAGGTCAGCGGCAGAAACGAAATTCATGATTTTGAAGAAATTTATCGCTTGGATGTACAATATATCGATCACTGGTCACTGGCATTGGACATAAAATTGCTGCTGCGCACGATTGGCACAGTACTGTCCGGCAAAGGTGCAGAATAACAGGAGGAATTTATGGAAGAAATGATCAGCGTTATTATCCCGTCCTATAACACCCCGGAACACTATTTACAGGTGCTCTACCGCTCTCTTTTGGAGCAAACCTATCAAAATTTTGAGGTTTTTGTGGTGGATGACTGTTCTCAATTTGATTTTTACGATATGCTCACCGATCCTCGGTTCCACGTAGAACGGATGGCACAAAACGGCGGTCCGGCAAAATGCCGCAATCGGGGTGCGGAACTGGCACAGGGGAATCTGCTCTTTTTTACCGATTCCGACTGTGAGCTGGCACCCGGCACCTTGGAAGAGGCCGCCCGGGGACTGGAACGGGAAAAAGTCATTATGGGAAACACCGTTACCAAGACCAAAACCTTTTTTGGAACCTGCGTTGCCTATCTGGGTTTTCCCGGCGGCGGCATTTTAGGGTTTGACCGGGTTTGGCGGGTGGATCAGGACGGTTATACCGACAGTATCAGCAGCTGTAACCTGGCCGTAAGAAAAAATTTTTTCAACGAAATGTCGCGATTTAACACAACTTTTCCGGTTCCCGGAGGAGAAGATACCTATTTTGCAAAAAAAATAGTTGCAAAATCAGAAAAGATATGGTATAATAAAAATCAGGTTGTATATCATGTAGAGCGGGGAGATCTGAAAGGCTTTCTTCGCTGGCAGATTACCCGAGGCAGAGGGAATTACCATATTAAGAAAAACCTCGGCAGCGTAGGCGGATTTTATTGGCTGAGGCTGTGGTCCTTTTGGAACAGCATTCGTGCCAGCGGCTGGCGTTTTCCTGTGGTGATGTACCTAATCCTGTTATCTGTAATTTACCAATCCAAAGGATATCGGATGGAAGCAAAGAGGCAGGAAACCGAAACTGCTTGACGGGAGGGAGCTTGGTTGTCCAGAAAAAGAATTTTAGTAACCGGCGGTGCCGGCTTCATCGGTTCTCATTTATGTGAAGAACTGCTGCGCCGGGGCAATGAAGTCATCTGTTTGGATAATTTTTTTACCGGCCGGAAAGAGCATGTGGCTCATTTGATGGACAATCCCTACTTTGAAATCATTCGGCATGATATCATCCATCCCATCGATGTTGTCATTGATGAGATTTATAATTTGGCGTGTCCTGCGTCACCGGTGCATTATCAATACAATCCGGTCAAGACCATTAACACCAACGTGGTCGGCGCTTCCAATATGCTGGAGCTGGCGAGACGGAGCAAGGCAAAAATTTTGCAGGCGTCTACCAGCGAGGTATACGGCGACCCGGTAGTACACCCCCAGGTAGAAAGCTATTGGGGCAATGTGAATCCGATTGGAATTCGCTCCTGCTATGACGAAGGAAAGCGCTGTGCAGAAACACTGTTTTTTGATTATCACCGCCAATACGGCGTTGATATCCGGGTTATCCGGATTTTTAATACCTACGGTCCGAGAATGCTGGAAAACGACGGTCGGGTGGTCAGTAACTTTATTGTACAAGCTCTGCGGGGACAGGATATTACCATATACGGTACCGGCGAGCAAACCCGTTCCTTCTGTTATGTCAGCGATTTGGTGTGTGGCATGATTGCCATGATGGATGGGGACGTAACAGGACCTGTCAATTTCGGAAATCCGCGGGAAATGACAATTAAGGAAATTGCTGAAATGGTGCTTTCCTTAACCGGAAGTTCTTCTAAGCTGGTTTATCAACCTCTTCCGCAGGATGATCCCTGCAAGCGCAAGCCGGATATTAGCTGTGCCATGAATACGCTTGGCTGGAAGCCAGAGATTTCCTTGGAAGACGGGCTGCAAAGAACCATTGATTATTTCCGGAATACAATTGCATAAAACGCAGGCTTCTGCGTTTTCATATACGCCTGTAGCTCAGCTGGATAGAGTGTCAGACTCCGACTCTGAAGGTCGTGCGTTCGAATCGCATCAGGCGTACCAAATCGGAATGGAACTTTACTCCATTCCGATTTTTCTTTTATCTGCAATCATTTTTCAAAGAGGGGCGTTCCAATGAACCACATCAACCGATTTGACGGCAAGGGTGAAATTTATGCAAAGGCAAGACCGAAGTACGCCAATGAATTTTTTGATTATTGAATAGATACCTTACATATTCCGACGGGAAGTGTTTTTGCCGATATTGGATCCGGTACGGGAATTTTTACCGAGCAGCTGTTACACTGCGGCTATCGGGTTTATGCGGTAGAACCGAATGACGATATGCGCAGAAAAGCAGAAGAAAAGCTCTCCCAAAATAAAAATTTTATTTCTGTGAACGGCAATGACCACCATATGAATCTCCCCGATCAAAGCATTGACTTTCTGACAGCAGCTCAGGCCTTCCACTGGTTTGACCCCGAACAATTTCAAAAAGAATGTAGGCGTGTACTAAAATCGGGCGGAAAAGTATTTATCCTTTACAATTCCCGGGATGAAACGGCTGACAGTGTGAAAGCTCTTTCACAGTTACGTTATCGCTACAGCCCCGATTTCCATGGCTTTTCAAACGGAATCAGCAACGAAGCGTGCATTGCCTTCTTTGGCGGGAACTGCAAGATATACCGGGCAAAAAATGACCAGACCTACGACAGACAAGCCTATCTCAACCGGGTGCTGTCTTCCTCCTATTCCTTAACAGAGGACGATCAACGTTACCCGGAATACCTGAAAGCCATTCATAACATTTTTGATGCTTTCTCGGTAGACGGTTTCATAACCGAACCGGTCAACACCGTTGCATACATGGGAGAAGTTTCATCATTTTCCCAAAAAGGCAATAGAAAAAGGGGTTGAGAATTGCTTCAAAATAAGGGCTGCTTAAAAAGTCAACTTTTTAAGCAGCCCTCCTTATTTTCTGCTACTCCGTCTAATGAAAATCCTCTGTTTCTAATAACAGCGCCTCCATAACCTCCGTCAACGACATAGGCGTTACTGTATTATTTGCTAATTTTCGAATCATGTACATGATGCAATCAAAAGAACAGCAAACATCCGGTAAAGCTTTTGATTCTAAAATTTCATCGGTATCGCTTTTCTTTTTCGTAATCTCCATTCCGTAGGTACCGGGCGCTATGCACAGATAATATTCTAACCGATATTCCTCCTCCGGTAATTTCACTTGAACTGCCGACACCATTTTCTTCTGCATCTTTCTTCTCCTCATCTTTTCCTTTATTTTCATTTTGTTACCTTGCTTCTTCCTCCTTCCCGGCAACAACTCTATTATATAACATTTTACGAAAAAAATATCGCAGAAAAAAAGTTTTATTTCTACGATTTTCTGCGATTTGGAGAAAATTTTTTTATAAAACAACCGCAAATAAAAATCCCGGTGCATCCATAGGAATCGGATGCACCGGGAACCAATTTTATACTTCTTCTAAAAACCTTTGCAGAATCGCTGCCGCCTCTGCTCTGGTAGCACAATCTCTCGGGTTCAAGGTCGTCTCTGTTTTCCCCCGAATCAATCCGCAGCCAACCGCATACGCCATTGCGCTGACGGCATATTCGGAAATCTCTTCATAGTCCGCATAAGACTGTAGATTAACCGAAGCAGATTCTACTTTCCCCTTGCTCTGAGCATAACGGAACAAAATTGCTGCAATCTGTTCACGGGTGATCATCTGATCCGGTGCAAAAACGCCTTCCCCCATACCACTGACCAGCCCGTTTTGCGCCGCCCAGCGAACGGCGTCTGCATAATAACTGCCTTCCTTCACATCGTTAAAGGGTAGCGCACCCTCGGTTTTCTCGCTGCCTTCGGCACGCCAGAGTACAGTAACCAGCATTGCACGGGTTAAGGGAGTATCCGGTTCAAACAAATCAGCAGCAGTTCCCACCATCAGCTGACGGCTGACAGCATATTCTACAGCCGAGTAGAACCAATCCCCCGGGCGCACATCGGTAAAGGGATTTTCCCACGGTTTTTCCCCACCGCTCTCCATCCATTTGGCATAAAGGGTCAAGTCCCCGGTAACTGCGCTGGAGAAATCATACTTGTTCTTCCCTTCCGGATCGGTATACCAACCCACAAACACAGCATTTTCCTTTGTGGGAGCTGCCGGTTCTGCCAGCTGCTGATTCTTCGCCACCCGAACACTTGCCATGGTCAGTCCGTT
The DNA here is from genome assembly GCA_934489915.1 of uncultured Clostridia bacterium. Taxonomy (GTDB): domain Bacteria; phylum Bacillota; class Clostridia; order HGM11514; family HGM11514; genus SIG438. The sequence continues at coordinate 8,976 of CAKSSZ010000029.1, forward strand.
ATTGGTTTCAAACGTGACGGTATAGTAGGTGGTGCCTCCGCCTCCACCGCCGGGGCCGCCGGAAGAATCTTTGGTCCAGCGTGCGGTAACCGTAACCGCCTGATCGGGCATTTGGAAGGTCGTTTCTTGCTGCGTACTATCAGCAAAGGTGATACCGTCCTCCGAGGACCACCCGGCAAAGGTATAACCACTGCGGGAGCCTGCACGCACCGTTACGGTCTCTCCTGAAGTGTACTCTCCGCTGCCGTCCTCCTGAGAATAACTATCCTTTACGGTAACAAGGTAAGTGGTCGGTTGTTTTACAACCAATGCAAGCTTGGGCTGAGATACATTCCCTGCGCTGTCTTGGGCGGAAAGCACAATTGTTTTGCTCTCTTCTCCTTCCTCCAGCACGCCGGAAACGGAGAAAGCTCCGTTGCTTCCCACTGTTTCTGATGTTTGTTTATCATAAAATACCTGACTGCCTGCGTCTGCCATTCCGGTAATTGCATAGGCTCCCGACTCAGAATCGGCATAAAATACATCCGAAGATAAGGTCAGAAGAGGTGGTTCTTTATCAAAACTGATCAGGATATATTCGCTGGTCACATCCAGCCCGGAAATACCGTCCACCTGAAGCATTAAGGTTCCCTCAGCTTCCGGAATCAAATATTCACCGTTTTCCGGCTGAATCAATTCATCCGTATCCATTCGTCTGACCTGATAGGTTGCGGCATTGTCCGCACTTTTCACGGTCAAATAATGACTGCCCGATCCTACGCAGGCCTGATACACGCTGTTTTTCTCTGCCACACAGGGCTGACTGTCAATTGCCAGCTCCATAGCAAGGGGCTGATACTCGGGTAAATAGCGGTCGGCAGACAAGCTTTCTTTGCTGTAATATTTTCCGTCCTCCACCGATTTATAGGCTTTTACACCGATCCGATAGGTTTGATTCGCCTGCAGGTTATCCTTCGCCAAAACAGATGTAACAGAGCCGTCCTCATTGACAGAAACACCGTTTCCGCCAACGGTTAACGCCATATCAATCCCGGTCTGATCCCCTGCCAGATCATAGCCAAAGCCGGTATCAATCCACTTGCCGTTGTCCTCCCGATAAACCGTCACAGCATATCCGTCAGCGCCGTCTACCTGCTTCCAGTCAGCCCGCATTACCTCATTCCCTGCCGGCTGCAAAGAAACTGTTTCCGGCGCAGCAGGTTCGTTGGTATTTTGGTAGCTGAGCTGCTGGTCAAAAGCACAGTGATCAATAGTAATCAACGCCTCTTCTTCCTGACCGTCATCATTCAAATCCGCTTTTCTTTCGGTCATTAAGTAGGTCGTTACATAATAATCGCCGGAAGGCGCCAGCGCACCGGAGGTCGGTAAGGTAACGTCAATGGCTCCGGGCTGATCCAGCTCCCGTTCATCAATCAAATAATCTGCCCCGTCCTTTGTGTTTGCCAGATAGGTGCGGAGCACATAGGTTTCTCCGGTTTTGGAGTAATCCACACTCCCGGTTACCTTCCCTTGCTGCAATGTCGCATTCAGCTTTTCAAACGGGTTCACTGCAGCTTCCTCATGGGTAAATGCCAAACCGTTGGCGTCAACATAATAGCTTCCGCCGGATTTCAGCCGCAGCAACACCACACGGTGCTCCTGACCATCCTGATTATTTGTCACCAAAGCAGATACTGCTGTGATGTCAGATGCCGGATCCACCAGACCGGTTTCCGTCCAATCAATTGACTTGCCGGAGACGGTCAATGCATTCTTCACTTCTTCCTCCGTCACAGTCTTGTCAAAGGCCAGCAGAATATAAGGCGTTTCCTCTCCTTCGGCAGTTACGTTGATGTTAGCGGTCGGGGAGGCTGCACTTGCCAGAGACAGCAGCATCGGCGCCGATTGCACCACCGGTGTGACGCCCTTATCTTCCCAATTCCAATCAGAAAGATGGTTATGGAAATTTGCTTCAAAACCCCAGCCTGCACCATACTTAAACTTCGTTTGGACAATTCGCGGGATCAATACCCAGGCACGTACGTCAAAAATAAACGCTGCTCTTTCAATTTCTGCCATTGCTCCCAAATACACGTCAACATTTTTGAACGCATCCTTCAAGCCTTCATTGACAGAAACTCCCCGAACCGGGAAGGTGGTCTGTCCGCCGGCAATCAGGTTGACCTTGGCGCTGCTCAGTTCCAGCCCGGGTAAAATCTTTGAATTATCGGGCACTTTGATTGTTCCGGTCGCCGTTCCGTTTGCGCCGATCGCCAAATGGACACGGTTCTTTGCCTGATTTGCTCCGCCAAAGGCTCCCAGCTCCAAGCCGGTCTCCACTTCAATCATATTGATTGCTTTGCTGGGCAAATTCAAGGAAAGCTCTTTAGAACCGGCAAAATAAATTCCCTGATAAGTTTCTCCCTTATAATTGCGCTTCATTCCGTTCAGCTTTAAGGTATATCCGAAGCTATCCACAATCTGCGTCGCTGCTCCTGCGCCGACAATATTCACGTCCGTCGCCTTCAGCGAAATTTCACTGGGGCCAAGCACAACATTTCCCGTCCCCTCAATCAGATGCAGATACGTTCCGGTCAATGCTCCTCTCAGCTTCAAAGGCGGGATTGCAAAATAATCCCCGTTGACAGTTGCTACCAAATCCTTAAAGCCTGCTCCACCGCCGTTCAGCTGTCCGATCGGCACAGGCGGAACCAGCACAATGCCGGGACTTGCCTTCACATAAAACCACAGTTCATCCGGCAGCAAGGCTCCTTTATCAGAGCGCTCCAACGCCAGGCTGGCTTCTGTTTCAAACAATTCAAATGCGTTTAACTCCAGGCTGAAGGCATACCGTTCCTCCCCACGGAAGGTATTGACCTCTCCTTCTACCTTTGCCAGCTCCAAAGAAAGCAGCTTTGTTGTATCAAAGATCCCCTTTGCCTGAACGCCGTTCACCTTAAATTCGTACCCCTTTTTTCCGTTGCCCAAATCCGTTTCCTTTAATCCGTATCCCAGCTTTTCCAGGGTAAAGCTCGCCCCGTCAAACAGGGTTTTAAATCCGATTTCACCACGAAACACCAGGTTTCCTTCATTGTCTGCATCCGCTTGGGCTAATTTTGCCGTAGCATAAGGAATATCCACATATAAAATAGCGTCGTTTACTTTGGGG
>CAKSSZ010000030.1 GCA_934489915.1 uncultured Clostridia bacterium
TGTTTCCCCGGCGGGGATGAACAGGTCGGACGGCTCTGCTAAAACAAACCCAAAGCCCCGTTCGTTGCCCTGAAAATTCCCCCGCACGTATCCCAAAAACTCCACCAATGCATATTTTTTGCGGCGGGTTTGCAGGACGGTTCCCTCTTTGATGCATTCTTCTAAAAGTGCCGCTAAGGCGGGGCGATCCTCCGGGGGAACCTCCATGATGACTGCCAGTTCTTCCAGAGAGAGGGGGCAGTCCTTTTTTTGTTGTAAAACGCCTAATACTTTTTCTTTTCTTGTCATAAATGTTTCCTTATCAAATTTTTAATAAAGTGCTAAAAAAGCCACGCATCCATTAGTATGCGTGGCTTTTTTAAAATCATACTTACAGAATAAAATGAAGCGCAATGGCCAAAATCATAAACAGCACTGCACAAACAGAAGTCCATCTGCCCAGCATAGCATCCATCGTTCTGCCCTTTGTTTTTCCAAAAAAGGTTTCTGCTCCGCCCGCAATACTTCCGGATAATCCCGCTTGCTTACCGGACTGCATCAACACAATCCCGATCAGCACAACGCAGATAACCAAATAAACAATCCGTAACGCGATACCCATTTACCGCACCCTCCTAATCATCAATTCTTTTCTTATTATAGCACACTATGTCCGGAAAAGCAAGTATTTTTTTAAATTTTTTTCCGGATGGGGGGAGATGATTGACTTTTGGCGGGATTTGTAGTATAATGTAGAAAATATAGCTGCATCAGGAGGAAGATATACCATGATTATTATTATGAAATCGCATGCACCCAAGCAATCTGTAGAGGAGATGATTTCTTCCCTGGAGCAGCAGGGCATGAAGGTGCAAATCAACACCGGTGTGGAGTGTACTGTGCTGGGCGTGCTGGGCAATACCCATGCACTGGACAAAGCACAGATTGAAATGAACCCCCAGGTGGAGCGGGTGATGGCGGTGCAGGAGCCGTACAAAAAGGCAAACCGGAAATTTCACCCGCAGGATACCGTGGTAAAGATCGGGGACAGGCAGATCGGCGGCGAAGAACTGAGCGTGGTCGCAGGCCCTTGCTCGGTGGAGAGCGAGGCTCAGATCGTTGAGGTGGCAGAGCGGGTCAAGGCGTCCGGTGCCAGCTTTTTGCGGGGGGGCGCTTTCAAGCCCCGTTCTTCCCCTTATGCATTCCAGGGGCTGGGCACAGACGGGCTTGAACTGCTGGCAGAGGCACGGGAGGTTACGGGTTTGCCGGTGGTGTCGGAGCTGACCTCGCTGCGATATCTGGAACGGTTTGTGGACATGGTGGACGTGATCCAGATCGGCGCACGGAATATGCAGAACTTTGAGCTGCTGCGTGAGGTGGGGCGCACCCAAAAGCCTGTTTTATTAAAGCGCGGTCTGTCCAGTACCATTGAGGAACTGCTCCTTTCGGCAGAATATATTATGTCGGAAGGGAATGAGCAGGTGATTTTATGCGAGCGGGGGATCCGAACCTTTGAAACCTTCACCCGCAATACCCTGGATTTATCCGCTGTGCCTGCCATCAAGCGGCTGAGCCATTTGCCGGTTGTGGTGGATCCCTCACATGCCACCGGCCTTGCCTGGATGGTGGAACCGATGGCGTTAGCGGCGGCTGCCGTAGGGGCGGACGGGCTGATCATCGAGGTGCACAACGATCCTGCCAAGGCACTGTGCGACGGGAAGCAATCCATTACCCCCGATGATTTTGACCGTTTGATGAAAAAACTAAAGATTGCCAGCCGGATTCATCATGAGGTGGAGGCATGAGCGGGCAGCTGGAGAACCTGCGGGAGCAGATTGATCAGATTGACCGACAGCTGCTGGAGCTGCTGCGGCAGCGGTTTGCGGTGACAGATCAGGTGGGCGCCTATAAGGCCGCCTCCGGGAAGGCAGTGTTTGACCCGGAGCGGGAGGCGGCGGTGATTCAGGATCGGCTGCACCGTTTGCAGGATGATGATCTGGCACCGGCGGTGAAAAGCATTTATACGCTGCTGATGGCAAACAGCCGCCAGCGGCAAAGGCGGCTGTGCCGAAACAGGCTGGAGACTTTTTTGCAGGAATTGCCTGTGACCGATTCTGTTTGTGCGGATGTTACCATTCCCGTGGCATACGGCGGGGTGGAAGGGAGCTTTGGAGAAGAGGCGCTGCTCACTTTCTTTGGGGAAGGGCAGGCAAGGCAGGGCTATCCTTACTTCTCCCAGGTGATTGACGCCGTGCGTACGGGGCAGGCGCAGTACGGCGTTCTGCCCTTGGAAAATTCCTCCACCGGAGCGGTGATTCAGGTCTATGATTTGCTGCGGGAGGGCGGCTGCTTTTTGGTGGGGGAGGTCAAGCTCCCCATTCGCCATTGTCTGCTGGGGCTGCCGGGGGCGAAGCTTGCGGGGCTGCATAAAATATATTCTCACCCCCAGGGGCTGTCTCAAAGCAGCCGGTTTTTACAGGCGCATCCCTCCTGGGAGGGGGTACCTTACTTAAATACCGCCATGAGTGCCCGTCTGGTGCGGGACAGCGGCGACCTTACCATGGCTGCCATTGGCAGCCGGCGGTGCGCACAGGAGTACGGGTTGGAAATTCTGGCGGAAAATATTCAGGATTCGGAGCATAACCATACCCGTTTTGTGGTGATCGGCAGTAAGGCACTGCGTTCTGAGAAGGCAAATAAAATCAGCCTGTGCTTTGACCTGGTGCACAGCAGCGGGTCTCTTTACCAGATCTTAACCTTTTTTGCCATTCATCAGATTAATTTATTAAAGTTGGAGTCCCGCCCCATTCCGGAGAAAAACTGGGAATACAGCTTTTTTATGGATTTGGAAGGGAATCTTTATGACCGGGCGGTGCAGGACGCCATTTGCTCCGTCATGGATGAAACGGTTCGGTTCCGCTATTTGGGGAACTATCCCGGTTGAGGAGGCACGGATATGAAGGATGGAAAGCTTGCTGTTCTGGGGAACGGCTTTGCTGCATGGACGGAAGAATTACAAGGGTACTTTTCCGGGGAGCTTTGGTGGTATAACGGTGCGTTTTTGCCGGAAATTGAGGGTCTGCGCTGCTGCCTGACCGAGTCATTGGCAGAGGCGCTGACCGATGCGGACGCAGTATTGCTCTGTGTGGAGCCGGAGCCGATTGACCCGGCTGTTCCGGCTCAGTTCGGCGTGATGATTCCGGCAAAGGGCGAGCTGGGGATCAGCGGGTTTTTTGGCAGCCTGCAGGCGGTTCCGCAAGTGTTGGAGCTGGTGGAGGGGATTGCCTGCTTTGCCCCCTGTGCGCCGGTGATCAATGTGAGCCGCCCGATGAATACGACGTTGCGTGCCCTTTATGATATGATGCCCGGCTGTCGGGCGGTGGGCTATGACGGGGCGGTACATGCCGCTTGCAAACGGATGGCAGCTCTGCTGCAAGACCGGGGGATTCCTGCGGATGAAAAGGAGCTTTCTTATCACACGGCAGGCATCGGCGGGGGAGCCTTTTTAGGGCAGCTTGCCTACCGGCAGTTAGCACTGCGGGATGTGTTTTTGCAGGAGGTAAGCCCCATCCAGTCTGATCTTTGGCAGCGGATGGAGTTTTACCCTGCCTGCGGGGATGCATTTTTACAGGAGCTGTGCCCGGCGGGCTGGTTTGCAGGATGGGAGCAGGAGCCGACATCGGTCGGTGACCGGGGGTTGGCGGCGTTGCTGGGCGCATTGTGCGGAGAAAGCGGCGGCGTGTTCAGCGGATATTATCCCAACATAGGGCAGGCACCCGGCTGGGAGACAGGCGTGATTGCTGCTTCCGATCTTTTTTGTTCCCCGCAGGGGATCCGGCCGCTGGTGGGAGGAGAGCTGCCACGGTCGTTGGAAGCGCTGTTCCGCCCGCAAATCGGCATGCTCCAAACAACCATGGAAGCAGCCGTGCAAATGGAGCGTGAGGCTGCCCGGGAGGCGTTCTTGTTAGAGCCGTCTCTGCGGCATCTCCCCCGGGAGAAGGTCATTGCCCTGTTTGACGGATTGGCGGATCAATATTTACCGGATTGGGAATAGGAGGATGGAACAATGAGACACGTGGAGCACAGGGTTGATTTTTGCGTGGTAGGCGGCGGCCTTGCCGGGCTTTGTGCGGCGTTGGCGGCGGCACGGATGGGAATCAAAACGGCGATCCTGCAGGAACGGCCGATGTTTGGCGGGAATGCCTCCAGCGAGGTGCGGATGTGGGTGTGCGGCGCCCACGGCAAGGATTGCCGGGAAGGCGGGATCATCGAAGAACTGATCCTAGAAAATTTTTATCAGAATCCCGGGCAGAAATATTCCATTTGGGATACGGTACTCCATGGGAAAGCGATGGAGGAGCCAAATTTAACCGTGCTGTTAAATTGTTCCTGCCTGGACGCGGAGACGGCGGAGGATCGGATTGTCAGCGTGACCGGGTGGCAGATGACCACCCAGACCTTTCATACGGTGCGGGCGGCTTATTTTGCGGATTGCTCCGGGGACTCAATCTTGGCGCCCTTAACCGGTGCGGATTATACCCTGGGACGGGAAGGAAGAAGCCAATACGGGGAATCCATTGAGCCGGAGCAGGCAGACAGAAAAACCATGGGAATGAGCTGCATTATTCAGGCACGGGAGACAGACTCCCCCAAGCCCTTTGTGCCGCCGGAATGGGCATATTCCTATGAGACGGATGCGGAATTTCCCCAGCGGGAGCACGATATGCAAAAGCTGGGCAATAATTTCTGGTGGATTGAGCTGGGGGGAGAGGATGACTCCATCCACGACACGGAGCGGCTGCGGGACGAATTGCTGAAAATTGCCTACGGCGTTTGGGATCATGTGAAAAACAAGGGGGATCATCATGCGGAATGCTGGGAGCTGGAATGGATTGGGATCCTGCCCGGCAAACGGGAGAGCAGGCGGTATCTGGGCGATTATGTGGTGAACCAGAACGATGTGGAGGCAGGAGGGCAGTTCCCCGATGTGATCGCCTATGCCGGGTGGTCGATGGATGACCACAAGCCGCAGGGCTTTTATTATAAGGAAGGGCACCCCACCATCTATCACCCGGCGCCCTCCCCTTGGGGGATCCCCTTTCGCAGCCTGTATTCCTCCAATCGGAAGAATTTGCTGTTTGCGGGGCGGAATATCAGCGTGTCTCATGCGGCGCTGTCCTCGGCACGGGTGATGAGCACCTGTGCCATGCTGGGGCAGGCGGTGGGAACAGCGGCGGCGTTGTTGTGTCAATCCGGGCAGGAAATCCGGGAGCTCTCAGTTGACCGGCTTCAGCAGACTCTGCAATTTTACGATAGCTGGCTGCCGGGAGTGGAGCGCAGGCTCCCGCCGGTAACATTGACGGCGGAATACAGCTGCCCGCTGCTTTGCAACGGACGGGAACGGGGGGAGGAAAACTGCTGGAAGGCAAGGCCGGGAGAACGGGCCGTCCTTACCTGGGAACAGCCCGTTGCCATTCGGGGAGTCCGGATTGTGTTTGACAGTGATTTTAACCGTGCGTATCATAATATGCCGGCTCATTATTCTCTTTGTGCTTCCGGCTCCCTCCTGCCGGAAACGCTGGTGCGGGAGTATTGCCTGATCTGCACCTATGCAGACGGTACCCGAAAGCAGGTGGAGGTGCGTAATAACCGAAAGCGCTTGGCGATCCACTCCCTGCCCGGGGAAGCTGTCACCTCGGTGACCTTGCTCCCGCAAAAGAGCTGGGGGGATCCTGATTTTCGCGTGTTTGCACTGGAGGTATTTTAATCGGCGGCGGAAAAACGTTTTCCTATTAAATAAATGGTGAGGAGAAGAATCAGTGAGTGTACGAATTGCAATTGCAGGAACAGGGTATGTGGGGCTGTCTATGGCGGTGCTGCTGTCTCAGCACAACCAGGTGACGGCAGTGGATATTGTGCCGGAGAAGGTGGAAAAAATCAACCGGCGGATTTCACCGATTCAGGATCGGGAAATTGAAGATTATCTGGCGCATCAGGAGCTGAACCTGACCGCCACGACAGACGGCCGGGCTGCGTACAGCACAGCGGATTTTGTGGTCATTGCTGCGCCTACGAACTACGATCCTCATAAAAATTATTTTGATACCTCTGCCGTGGAGGCGGTAATTGCTCTGGTGCAGGAAAGCAATCCCGATGCGTATATGGTGATTAAATCCACCGTACCGGTGGGATATACCAATCAAATGCGGGAAAAATTCCATACCGATAAAATTTTATTCAGTCCGGAATTTCTGCGGGAGTCTCGGGCGCTCTACGATAATTTGTATCCCAGCCGGATTATTGTGGGAATGGATGCAAGGGACGAGGCTTCCGTCAGGGCGGCGCATACCTTTGCCCATCTCCTCCGCCAGGCGGCGATCAAGGATCCGGTAGATACTCTCTTTATGGGATTTACCGAGGCAGAGGCGGTCAAGCTGTTTTCCAATACGTATCTGGCGCTGCGGGTGGCGTATTTTAACGAACTGGATACTTATGCAGAGGTGCGGGGCTTAAATACCAAACAAATTATTGAAGGGGTAGGGCTGGACCCCAGAATCGGAACCCATTATAACAACCCCTCATTTGGCTATGGCGGATATTGCCTGCCCAAGGATACCAAACAGCTGCTTGCCAATTATAACGACGTGCCCAATAATATCATCGGTGCAATTGTGGAGGCAAACCGTACCCGAAAGGATTTCATTGCGGAACGGATTCTGGCGATGAACCCGCAGGTGGTGGGGGTGTACCGGCTGACCATGAAGTCCAATTCCGATAACTTCCGTGCGTCCTCCATCCAGGGGGTCATGAAGCGGATTAAAGCAAAGGGCATTCCCGTGGTGGTATACGAGCCGGCATTGCAGGAGGACACCTTTTTCCATTCCAAGGTGATCCGTGATCTGGAGGAGTTTAAACGGATCTCCGACGTGATTATTGCCAACCGGTACCATGAGGAGATTGCAGATGTGCTGGATAAGGTCTATACCAGAGATTTGTATTTCAGAGATTAACATTTGCCGGTTTTTTGGCTCATTTTTCAAGAAAATGTGAAAAAAGCCTTTACAAAACCGGGATTTTGTAGTATGATAATTAAATGACATGATGGATGGAAGGCGAGGTGCTTTTATTGCAATATTTCAGCACACGAAATGAAAAAAATCGAGCGACGGCCTCTCAGGCAATTTTGTCCGGGTTGGCAAGCGACGGCGGCTTATATGTACCGGAGCAAATCCCACAGGTGGATTATCATCGGCTGCTGGGGCTTTCCTACCGCCAGCGTGCCAAGCTGATTTTAGCGGATTATTTAACGGATTTTACCGAAGAGGAAATTGCCGCCTGCGTGGACGGCGCTTATACGGCGGAGCATTTTGGCTCGGATGTGATTGCGCCCTTGGCAAAGGTGGGGGATGCGGTCTCCTTTTTAGAGCTGTGGCACGGTCCTACCTGCGCTTTTAAGGATATGGCGCTGCAAATTCTTCCTTATTTTCTGACCACTTCTATGAAAAAACAGGGAGAGGATAAAACGGTTGTGATTCTGGTGGCAACCTCCGGCGATACCGGGAAGGCCGCTCTGGCGGGCTTTGCCAACGTCCCCGGGACGAAAATTGCCGTGTTTTATCCCGATCAGGGAGTCAGCAAAATTCAGCGTCTGCAAATGGTCACCCAGGAGGGGGCAAATGTGTTTGCTTCCGGCGTGAAGGGGAATTTTGACGATGTGCAGGCATTTGTGAAGCAGATTTTTACCGATCAGGATTACCGGGCGAATATGAGCCGGCATGGCTTTGATTTTTCCTCCGCAAACTCCATTAACTGGGGGCGGCTGGTACCCCAGATTGTTTATTATATTCATGCCTACTGCCAGTTGGTGGACGAGGGGGAAATCCAGCCGGGCGAGACGGTAAACGTTACCGTTCCTACCGGGAATTTCGGGAATATTCTGGCGGCTTTTTACGCAAAGCAGGCAGGGATCCCCATCGGAAAGCTGATTTGCGCTTCTAACCGGAACAAAATTTTAACCGATTTTATCCGGACGGGCGTTTATGATAAAAACAGAGATTTTTATGTGACCCAGTCTCCTTCTATGGACATTTTGATCTCCAGCAATTTAGAACGGCTGCTCTATCATTTAAGCGATGAGCAAACGGTGCGGGAGCTGATGACGCAATTGAAAGAAACCGGGCGGTATGAAGCGCCTCCTGCTCTGCGGCAGGCATTGGGCGAGCTGCTCTGGGCGGATTTCTGCGACGATACGGAAACCGAGGAGCAGATTGCCGCCATGTATCGAGAATACGGGTATGTGATGGATCCTCATACTGCGGTGGGATACGGTGTGTATCAAAAATATGCCGCTCAAACCGGGGATCAGACCAAAACCGTGATTGCGTCCACCGCCAGCCCCTTTAAGTTCAACGCTTGCGTGGCAAAGGCACTGGGAGAAGAGACCTGCGGCATTTCTGAATTTGCCCTGCTGCATCGCCTGGCGGAAAAAACCGGGCTGCCCTTACCTCCCTCCTTATCCGAGCTGGAGCAAAGCCAAGTGCGGTTTGACGGCGTGGTGGATAAGGACGGCATGTACGGCGCAGTCAGCCGATTTTTGGGGATATAGCGTATGGGTTTGTTTGCGATTTCCGACCTTCATCTTTCTTTCGGCACCAATAAACCGATGGACGTGTTCGGCTGGCAGAATTATGAGCAAAGACTTTTAGAGCAGTGGAACAGTCTGGTTGCGCCGGAGGATTGGGTGCTGCTGCCGGGGGATTTATCCTGGGCAACCTATCTGGAAGAAACGGAAGCGGATTTCCGCTTTATCGATCGGCTGAACGGCACCAAGATCTTAGGGAAGGGCAATCACGATTATTGGTGGACAACCGCCAAGAAAATGCGGGAATATGCGGAGAACATGGGGTTTACCTCCCTCCGCTTTTTATACAATAACAGCTATCTTTGGGGTACTACCGGGATATGCGGAACGAGAGGCTGGTGTAATCATGGTAACGTGGCTGAGGACACCCATCTTTGGGAGCGGGAGCTTCAGCGATTGCAGCTTTCATTGGAAAGTGCAAAAGGCTGTGAAACCGTTGTTTGTTGCCTCCACTACCCGCCGGTTGATTTGAGCGGGAAGCTGAGCGAGGCGCATATGGAGCTGTTTTCACGGTACAACGTCCGCTGCGTTGTGTACGGTCATTTACACGGGCGGCGCTTTGACGGACGGCTGCCGGAATGGATTGAGGGAATCCGGTTTCAGCTGGTTTCCTGCGATTATCTGAATTTTGCGCCCATTCGGCTGGAATAAAAAGCGGATGAATACAGAATTGAAACAAATGAATAATGAGGAGGCAATTACAATGCTGAAGAATGTAAAAAATGTAGAAGAAAACGTAGTAGAACTGGAATTTTCCATTGACGCAAAAACCTTTGAAGACGGGGTGATGAAATCTTATCGCAAAAATGTGAAAAAGATTCAGCTGCCCGGCTTCCGGAAGGGAAAAGCGCCGAAAATGATGATTGAAAAAATGTACGGCCCGGAAGTGTTTTATGACGACGCCATCAACTTTGTTTTCCCGGAAGCGTACGACGCAGCCGTAAAAGAAGCCGGCATTACTCCGGTGGATCGCCCCGAAGTGGACGTTAAGGAAATCGGCAAGGATATTGATCTGGTGCTGACCGCTAAGGTAACGGTAAAGCCCGAAGTAACCATTGAAAACTACAAAGGTATAGAAATTCCCAAAACAGAGTATACTGTAAGCAATGAGGATGTAGATAAGGAAATTTCTGCCATGGCAGAAAGAAACTCCCGCTTGGTTACCGTAGAAGATCGGGCAGCAAAGCTGGGGGATACAGCTATCATTGATTATGAGGGCTTTGTAGACGGCGTTGCCTTTGAAGGCGGCAAAGGAGAGGGTCATAACCTGGAGCTTGGCTCCGGTCAGTTCATCCCCGGATTTGAGGATCAGATTGTAGGAAAAAAGACCGGCGAGGAATTTGACGTTACCGTGACCTTCCCGGAGCAGTATCATGCAGAGGAGCTGCAGGGTAAGGAAGCCGTCTTTAAAGTGAAATTAAATGAACTGAAGGAAAAGGTACTGCCGGCGCTGGATGATGAATTTGCAAAGGATGTCAGCGAGTTTGATACGCTGGAGGAATTGAAGGCCGATACCAAAGCCAAGCTGGAAAAAGCTGCAGAGGAAAAGGCAACCAACGAAAAGGAATCTGCCATTTTGGATTTCCTGAGCGAAAATCTCAAGGCCAATATTCCGACTGTGATGATTGAATCTCAGATTGACGGAATGCTGAAGGATTTTGAAATGAGAATTACTTCTCAGGGCATTGACCTGAACACCTATCTGACCTACACCGGTATGGATGAAAAGACCATGCGGGAAAGCTTCCGGGAGCAGGCAGAGCGGAGAGTAAAGACCACATTGGCATTGGAAAAGATCCGCGAGCTGGAACAGATCTCCGCAACGGATGAGGAAGCAGAAGAAGAAATCAAAAAGATGGCGGAGCAGTATAAGATGGAAGTGGAAAAGATTAAGAGCTTCCTGCAGCTGGAGGATGTGAAGGAAGACGTATCCATGCGTAAGACCATGGACTTCCTGCTGGAAAATGCCAAAGAGAAAAAGGCGGCAAAGAAAACCGCCGCAAAGAAGCCGGCCGCCAAGAAGGATGACGAGGAAGAAAAGAAGCCTGCGAAGAAAGCGGCTCCGAAAAAGACCGCTGCCAAAAAGGCAGAGGACGGCGAAAAGAAGCCTGCTGCGAAAAAAACAACAAAGAAAGCAGAGAAAAAAGAAGAATAATCAAGACATAACATAGCCGAACGGGAGAAGGCTCCTCCCAACCGGGAGGTTGGGGGGCTTCTCTTTCGACGAAGGGAGTGAAAGAGCATGAGTTTAGTGCCAATGGTAGTAGAGCAAACCAACCGTGGGGAACGTTCCTATGATATTTTTTCCCGGTTATTAAAGGACCGAATTGTCTTTTTGTCCGAGGAGGTTACGGATGTTTCCGCCAGCCTTGTGGTTGCTCAGCTGTTATTTTTAGAGGGAGAGGATCCGGATAAGGATATCAGCCTGTACATTAACAGCCCCGGCGGTTCCATTTCGGCCGGTATGGCGATTTATGACACCATGCAGTATATTAAGTGCGACGTTTCCACCATTTGCGTGGGGATGGCGGCAAGCATGGGGGCATTTTTGCTGGCGTCGGGCGCACCCGGCAAGCGGTATGCCCTGCCCAACAGTGAAATTATGATTCACCAGCCCTTGGGCGGTACCCAGGGACAGGCAACGGACATTAAAATTCACGCGGACCGGATTATTAAAATGCGGGAAACGCTGAACCAGATTTTAAGCAAGCGTACCGGAAAGCCCATTGAGGTGATCAATCATGACACCGAGCGGGATAACTTTATGTCCGCTGCGGAAGCGAAAGATTACGGCTTGGTTGACGCCGTGATTGAGCGTAAAAAATAAAACGGCCGACCAAACGAGGTGATTGTATGGCTAAATTTGATGAAAAGCAGCTGCAATGCTCCTTTTGCGGGAAAGCGCAGGGGGAGGTCAAGCGGCTGATTGCAGGTCCGGGCGTTTATATCTGCAACGAATGCGTAGAGCTTTGTACAGAAATTTTAAGTGACGATTTTGAGGATTTGGAGCTTGATTTTTCTTTGGATGAGCTCCCAAAACCTGTGGAAATCAAAAAGACGTTAGATGAATATGTCATCGGACAGCAGGACGCAAAAAAAGCGTTGGCGGTAGCGGTTTATAATCATTATAAACGGATTTGCGCCGAGGCGGATTCTGACGTTGAGCTGCAAAAGAGCAATATTTTAATGCTGGGTCCTACCGGCTGCGGGAAAACGCTGCTGGCGCAGAC
>CAKSSZ010000031.1 GCA_934489915.1 uncultured Clostridia bacterium
CCCACAAAGCACTGTTCACCGGATTTATCGGCATTCGGCCAACGGGCGTTGATCAGCTCTGTTCCGTTAAAATAGAACGCATTTCTTCCGTTAGCGCCGTTGTGATTTAACGCCGGAGCAGAAATGCCCAGGTCGCTCATTTTGACTTGATACAGATGGTCGCGCGCAGATTTTTCAATCAGCTTGTCCAAAACAGCTTCATCCGTCACCTTGGTGATTTTAGATGCGTCCAGCGCCTTTGACCCGTACAAGTTTACCGTTTCACCGTTGTATGCCTGATACACAATCGGGAATTGTTCCGTACCGGAATCCGACTGATCAAAATTAAGTCCTGCGGTCATGCGATAATCACCGCCGCGGAGATTCACAATCACCTTTTGAGTCAGACCCTTTGCAATCAGCGTCCGTACTGTGTTTTTCGCCTTTGCCAAAGTCGCAAAGGGTTGATTCATGGTACCGGGGTTTTTATCATTTCCATCCGGTGACACAAAGTATTCCACTGCCGTATCCGTTATTTGAATCCCTGCGGTTACGACCTCTGCCCCCTTGATTTCATTGACGTCAACCGGGGTAATTTTTACTCTGATATACTTACCCACCTGCTCTGCTGTCGGGCAGTAAACGTTGGAGTTAGCGCCGTCGATCGCAGTATAAGCTCCGTCTGCACGGTCGGAAATTTCCCATACAAATTCCGTTTTGCCTTCCACGCCGCCGGAAGCACTGTCGTATTCATAGGTATATTCCGCCGTAAGACCGCCGCCCACGTTGCCGCTGCCGGAAATTTTTGCAGAATTTTCTTTGATCCAAGGCGCCGTTTTCATGGCAGAAATCGGACCGAATGCCGGAGAATAAACCGGGTCACCGCTTGTGTTCAGCTTTGCCGCATCATTTTTTGCAACAACGCCCACACGCACAAATTTTCCTACTTCATTTTCAGTCAGGGTAAATGTGTTTTTGTTTTCGCCGACTGCACTCCAGCCGGTCTCCCCGTTCTCCGATACTTCCCAGGAATACACAGCCTCGGTCATGGGGTCATCATTTTTGTCAGAATAATCAAAGCTTGCGGTCAGCTCTTTTGAAATCATGGCAATTCCGCTGATTGCTACATTGGAAACAACCGGAGCGGCAGGTTCCGTTTGCGCCGCTTTTTTAAAGATTACCTCAACGGTTTGTTCGGATTTCACTTCAGAAAGCTGAATTTCAGTCAGCGCTCCTTTGGAAACGCCGCCGAGCTTTACATCCTTCACTTCATAGCCGGAGGAAGGCTTTACAAGCAGTGTAACAGGAGTTTTTGCATTATACGGCACCGCCAGCTTTGCGCCGTTTTCAATCGTTTTACCGTCACACTCCAAAGAGCCGTATGCCCCGTTATATTTGACGGTTACATCCTTTTTCAACGTTTTCTGAATCGAAACATCGTCAATCATGTATCCGTTCCCCGCCATGTTGTGGGTGGTCAGATAAAAGAGCAGGTCGCTGCCGTAAAATTTTCCATTGTAGGGAGCGTCATAAGCAATTTGACCGTTTGCCTTGGTCGGGAGTTCTACAGATTCGTCGTAGACCTTTTCCCCCGCTCCATTATAAATTTCAATCCGGTAGTCCTTCACATCCAGATTATAGGTCTGACGGAAGGTATACCATGTATTGCCGTTAAACTGAATCCCCGGAAGGTTTACGCTGTACGCAGGCGCCCAAACGCCATTCCCCTCCGCATTTTGGATAATGGATTTAAAATAGAAAACCGGTGTATTTTCAAAGTTATCCTTCACGCTCAAGTTAGAAAACTGCAAGCCCATTTGCGTAACACCGGCATAATCCTGAGAAAACAGATTGTCCGTATCGTCAAGCTGGGTTTGAAGCGTCAGGTTCCCGATTTTATCAGACTGCTGAATAAACAGGAATCTGCTTTGAATCACATATTCTCCGCCCCGGTCATCCCCCGTGCCGCTCGCCATTGCGGTAGATGACGGAATACTGAAGCCGGCATTTGTCCAGCCGCTGGAACCGTTTTGCGCACGGTAGCCGTACCATGCAATATTGCCGTCTGCTTCTTTCAAATAGCCCTTTGCCATGCCGTTTCCGTCTCCCGCTGTGGGAAGCTCGGTAACAGCGTCGGTCTGATCCTGAAAATCATTTGAAAACACTTTGCTGTAATATTCCTCCGAAAGCGCC
Source organism: uncultured Clostridia bacterium (assembly GCA_934489915.1). GTDB lineage: Bacteria > Bacillota > Clostridia > HGM11514 > HGM11514 > SIG438. The sequence continues at coordinate 2,173 of CAKSSZ010000031.1, forward strand.
GGCACTGCCGCAAAGGCCTGGACGGTGCTTAAGATCATTAAAAAGGAAAGAATCATTGCGGACAAGCGTTTCATATTTATCATTGCCTCCTTTTCTGTCGGTAGCCTTGCCGGGGAGCTCCCCGGCAAAGCCGTATAAAGTTAGTTATTAGCCCCAAATGTAAAGGCGCCTTCCTCCGATTTCACTGTTTCATCATCGGTTCCGTTCTGATAGGTCACAAACGGAATATACTGATAGGTATTGCCGGTAACCATCGCTTTTCCAAACACTCGGATTCCAAAATCCCCGCCTGTAAGATCCGCTCCGTTCAGATCCTTTGCATTCAGAACCAGCTCGTTTCCGCTTGCAGCGTCTTTTAAAATAATGCCTGCGCCGGTTGCGGTTCCGGTAATCTTTGCATAAATAACAGCAGAGGGACCACCCTGATATTCCCCATTGGCGATGACCTGAGTTTTGGATACACTGGGAATTACAGGTGTATTTTTGGTAAAGGTCACCACAACGGCTGTATCTGCTTTGATATCGGAAAGATCAAGGGTGTTTCCGTTCAGCGGAACCTCCGAGCCATTCACCGTAACGCTTGCGGAATAATTTTCATTGGGAGACACAGTAAGCACCGCAGTCTCGCCGCTTTCAACAAATTCCCGATCCACAGAAGCCGTTCCGCCCTCACCGGCAGTTACGCTGACCCGGTAAAGAGGTGCGGTTTCCAGAACACCATACCAAAGCTTTCTGGAGGAATCGGCAATCACATGAGTGTCTTTACTTTCGGCATTCAGATACACAATACCGGAAGTGCCGGCGTTCAGTTTTACCGTTTTGATCAGCGTTCCGTCCAAATACAAATCGTAAGAGTCTGTATAGGTCTTCAGCTTCACCGTATGCCAGCCGGGGCTGCGGGTCTTCGTCACTGTTTTCTCTCCATACGAAGGCGTTCCCTGATCCGTAGCAAAGGTGTACAGGTTATCCTCATAGAGCTTGAAGTACTCGCCGATGTTCTTGTCTGCAGATTTGAATACCACCAAGCCGCCGGAAACGCCGTTATCATAAAACTTAAACTCGGTAACGCCGTTTGCATAGGCAGTATCAAAGGTCTTGATCGTGGTATCTGTGGAAAGCTTGGATGCAAAATCGATCTCGCCGACAGCGCCCTCAGGCTGCTCCTCCCCTTTTTCAAAGGTAACCTCAACCGTTTTTGCGGAATAGATCTGGGAAAGATTAACGGTTGCCCCGCTCCCGACAGATGTTCCGTCCACGGTTACATCCTTGATGGTATTTGCGCCCTTCGGAAGGATGGTCAATGTTGCGTCACTGCCGTAAGCTACGGGAGTTTCTGTGCCGCTTGTCACGGGGGTATCTCCCAGCTTGACCTCTCCTAAAGCGCTGTCAAAGGTCACGGTGACCGGCTTGTTTGCCGATTTCCAAATTTTAATATCATCCAGTCCGTAACCGTTTCCTGCCGTAAACTTCAACTGCCCCCAGAACAGTTCATGGCATAAAAGCTGTCCATTGTAAGGCAGTATGTAATCGGTTTTACCGTTCTCCTGCGTGGGCATGGAAACCGTATAATCATACAGCTGCTGTTCGCCCGTGGAATCAAAAATCTGGAATCGGAGCGTTTTCAAATTCAGATTATAGGTCTGCCGGAAGGTATACCAATTGCCGTTTGACAGCTTGCACCCGGGCATATCCTCAGAATAACGCTGCGCCCATGCACCGTTTACAACGCTGTTTGCATAATACTGTATGGTATCTGCCTCATTGTCCTTCACATTCAAACTGGGGAATTTAATCCCCATCTGAGTTGTCTGAGCATACGTTGCTTTGTTTTCTTCCGGCATGGTACCGCAATATTCAAAATGGGTCTGTAAATTGAAGCCATCTAAGGTATCTGCCGACTGATCAAATTTGATTTTGTTCTGAATCACATATTCGCCCAGCTTCTCGGCGCTCTCGCCGATGATGGTTGCCGGATAGGCGGTAATCCCGGGAGAGGTGATCACATTTGTCGTTCCACCGCTCTGGGCTACCGCACGGTAACCGTACCAATAAACGTTTCCGTCCGCCTCCTTGACGCAGCCTTCCCAGATTCCGTTGTTGTCCCCGGTTGTTCCCGGTGCGTCACTCGCTTCTCTGGACTGAAAATCATCTGTAAAAAGGGTAGTGAAATAATTTGCGTCTGTCAAATCCGAGCTGTCAGCGAATGCGGTCATGCCTGATACTGTGATGCTAAATGCCAAAGCTGCAGTTGCCAATTGTTTCAGTTTCATGATTTTACCTCCTGTTTTTTTATTTGATAATTTGATTGTATCACGTTTTTTTGATTCTGTCTTTCAAATATTTATGATTTGTTTTCATTTTTTACACAAAGAAACATTTACCTGTTTTGCAAGCCCTTTGAAATACACGAATTCGTTGTTTCCGGGGCAAATCGGGTACATGCCCAGCGCTGCAAACACAAACCACGCCGCCATAGAACCGTTATCCTCATCTCCGGGAAAAGAATCCTCAGAAAATCCTTCCCTGCAAATACACCTGACCCACTCTTCCGTTTTTTCCGCACAGCCAAAATATGCATAAAGAAACGGCAGATGAAAGCTTGGCTGATTGCAGATGGCACACTGACCGAACCCCTGCTTTGCAAACTCGGTCATTTCGTGAATTTCGGTTCCGTAACCGCCTACCGAAAACACAGACGGCGCCTCAAAAAGCTCGTCCAGCCGCTTTATCAGCTCCTCCCATCCCCCAAATAACGCCGCCAGACCCTCCAGGTCATGGGGAACGGAAAAAGAGGTTTGATAAGCGCCGGCCTCGGTATAATCCCCGCCCCAGGCGTATGGATCAAAATCAGCCCGAAAGCTTCCGTCCGAATTCCTGCCTACCATAAATCCCCGGGATTTATCAAACAGGTTGCGGTAGTTCCCGGAGCTTTGAAAGTATTGCTCTGCCAGCTGCTCCTTTCCAAGCAGCTGTGCCACTCTGCCCAAGCACCAGTCGCAGTATGCGGCGTCAAGGGTGAGATTCACGCTTTCCCGGTATTGATCGCACGGCACATATCCAAGCGCCCGATACTCCAGGCACCCAAGCCGACCGAACGCCGGATGGAGAGATTTCTCCTTTGTTTGCTTTTCCATAGCGGCAAATGCGGTTTCCAAAAGCTCCCCGGAAAGAATTCCGCATGCGGCGCCATGGGCAATGACTGCGTCAAACAGGGTACTGGGCATGCAGTTTTTATAATTTCCGGACGTCCACCGAGGGAGCCAGCCGCAATCACGGTAATCATTCAAAAAGCCTTCTACAAAGCTTTTGTATTCCTCCCTGGCAATCAACGCGAATAAAGGATAGGTAGTGCGATAGGTATCCCAAAAGCCGCAGTCGGTATATCTTACCCCGGGCTTTACGGAATCGTCAATGGGAGAATAATGAATCATGCCGTCCTCTCCCGGCTCATATGCCTTATGAGGAAATAAAAACACCCGATACATACAGCTGTAAAAAATCCGCAGCAGCTCTTCCTCTCCCGCAATTGCGATTCTGCTTAAATGCTCCTCCCACATTTCTTCCGCAAACGACTCCGCAGCCTGAAAGCTGCTGAGGCTTGCTTCATAATCCATATTTCTTTCCGCCTGCCGAAAACTGATAAAGGACGTTGCCATTTGAAATTCCAGGTTGTCTGACGTAACGGAAAGATGGATCCCGCAATCCTTCCCAAACACAAAATGCCCGCACTTTTTCCCCCATTCATTCTGCACCAGAATATCGTCGTGAGCAATATCGCCTTCCCGAAATTTTATGATAAAATAGGCAAAAAAGCCATCTCCCCCCGCACCGTCGCACTGCATACAGTCTGTTTTCACATAGAGTGCATTCTGTTCCCGGTTCCACGTATACCAATATCTCCCCGAAACCGGCAGGAAGGAGATCCACCGTTTTCCTTCGGTTGAAAAGTTCACTTTGACCACACCGCCCCAGGAGGTAGGCGCAACCGAAAACCGGCACCGATGCCTCGTAAGAAGATAACTCATACGCTGCGGCATAATTTCAAATTCCGAAAAACCGCTCCTCCTTCGCTCCCCGGAAAGCTCCGGTTCGCCGTATTGGGGTAAAAATTCAAGAGCGCCGTGATCTTTGATCCAAGGGCTTGGCTGATGAGTCAGCCGGAACCCTTCCAGGCACCTGTCATCCGGATGAAAAAACCAGCTCCCTCTTCCCGAGTCGGTCACCGGTGCAAAGGAAGAAAATCCAAAAGGCTGCTGCACAAGGGGCAATGTATTTCCGGTTGAAAACCGTTTGGTAGAACGGGTTCCCATCAGGCAATTCACATAATTAAGCATCCTGTTCACCTTCAATCAAAACCGCTGAAAGCGGCGGAATTTCAAGGGTTGCGTTCCCGGATACGATTCGGACTTCCCCGTTTTGCAGGGTAACCGTAAATTCCCGTTCCGGAAGGCAAACCGTGCAGGTCACCGGCTCCCTTTGATAATTCACCAGGAACTGCCCGAATTCTTTCTCTGACGATTCCCATGCAGAAGTTAAAATTTTGGGAACAAAAAGCTTGGAATCCACAAAATTCCGTTCCAGCACAGCTTCTTCGCAAATCACCTCATAGGGCTTTTTCATACTGCCGGTATGTAAATATTTTGCCGTCTCTCCTCTGCGCCAACGGTTCAAATTTTTCACCAGCGTTTTAATCGGCTGCTGCTGCGGAATACCGTCTGCCGGTTTTGCACCCCAGTTCCAGGTGATTTCACCGTCCTGATCCAAAACAACGGTCAGCATATCGCCTGCGCAAAATGCGTATGCGGTTCGCTCCAGATTATTATCCGGCGATTTTGCAAGATTGATCTGCCCGTTGGCAAACACCTGGTTCCCCATAAAATTATTGACATACCGATGATAAAGGTATGCGTAAAGGGGAATGGGCGTTCCGATCAAATAATTAATATTAAATCGGTTATCGCTGAATTTCAGGTAGGGAATATACCCCTCCGCCGCTGCGGATTCACACCCCAAAAGCGCATCTTTAGCATCCTTTTTCACGGTTTGGAGCAATTTTTTCATAGCGTCCACCTCCCACTTACCGGGAACGGGAGGATGGCCGTGCTCGCGGCTGTAACAAAAATACGGTGTGCCGCCGTGATTCTGGTCAAGGAGCTGGATATAATCGACGCCTGCGTCCGCCATTCTTTTGACCTGCTCTGCCATTATTTGCACCGTATATTCTTTTGCCGGGCAAAGATCATAGCCATCCCTCTGGCCGTTACAAATATTAGAATATAATAATTCCCCTGTGGGAGAAACACACATTTCGTGCTGCAAATGATGGTCGTTAAAATACTCTTGCGTATGATAATCGGCCAGCTTACTGTTGATGGTCCAGCCGATGCCGCTGCAATAAAGACCGATGACATCCCCTCTATCGTGCAGCTTTGTAATCAGCTCTGAGAGCGCCTCCTCTCCCCCAAAGGGAGGCCACACGATCGGAGGCGCCCAGGGGGCTGTCCCCTCCCAGTGCATGAGAAGCGCCATTACAGGGCTTTCAAATTCCCGCTCCAGTCTTTCGATATGCGGCAGGATATTAACATAAGGAAACAACTTGTTCGGTTCCATGGAATCGGTATCATGGGAGCCTCTCACCGGGTATGCCACAATCACCGGAGACTGATGGTACCAGGACGGGAGCGACTCATCCTTTTCAATAGGAATCCACGAATGGCTTTGTTCAAACCACTCCTTGTAAATGTCTGCTGCGTCATGCCAATCCCCTTTGAAAAACCGCATGACCATCGGATATTTCATTTGATAGTTTTCTCCGAAATCCACACCGCACAAATGCCTGAACTGAAGATAGATGCCGCCGTTTTCATGCCGGTAAAAATCAATTCCTTTGAAGCAGTCCCCACGGTCGTGTGCGCCGAAATACAAACCGCCGTCTTTGTTGTAATAAGCCATAAACTGCGTTTCAACCGCACCCGGATAAAGCCCTGTTAAGCCCTTTGTGGGATAATCCGGCTCGATATAGCTGTATGTTTTTTCTCTGTCCTCCAGGGTTTCCACCAAAACGCCTTCATTATAGCCCCACAGCAGCTTATGCCCCTCTTTTTCTTTGGACAGCGTATTCGGGACGGTAATGCAAGGATAATTCACCCATTCTGAGACGACCCCGTCCGTTACGCTCATTTCCAGCGACCAGACAATCTCCTCTCCCAGTTCCGCACCGATTTTTACTTGGATCATATCTGTTTCATAATTGGCATAAAATGAGCTTTCCTCACACACCGTATCCAAATGCCGAAACTCTGTAAGGTCAAATTTAAACTGTTTTCCCGAACGGTCTCTTACCGAACAGGATAAAACCGGAATTGCTCCCGAGATATATTCCATATCCTCATTCTTTAAGGATTGTATTTGTCCGTTCCTGTCATCAAATACAAGACTTGTATTCCCTTTGGCGCATGTTATCATGTTGTTTGTCTCCTTTGTTGTTTGTCAATCCGATTAATCTCATTATATCTCAAATCGCCCCCCATGTCTTTTAATTATTTAATATTTGTTTTCATTTTTTATCATTAGGGATTGTAATTTTTTGAAAAGTGTGATACTGTAGTATTGTGGAGGTGAAAGTATGAGCCAGGATCATCATTCCGCCATTACAGATAAGCTGATTCACTTAAATGTATCCGATAATTTAATTGAAGATCTGGACGTAAAAGTTACCCGCAGGCAAATCAGAGCGGTAAAACCGCATTGGCATGATTTTTATGAAATGGAATTGACTTTAAGCGGCGATACGGTAACTGAAATCAACGGATTTTCTTATGCCATGCCCCAGGGCAGCATGGCGCTGGTCACGCCGTCAGATGTGCACAGCTATTTGGATACGGGCAAAAATGTGGACATGCTGAATTTGGTTTTTGCCTCCAAGAACCTGGAATATAATTCTTTTGTTTCTAATGTTTTATCGGGCGGGAGCGTTGTTTGCAAGCTGCCCGACCGAGTGTTTGAAACGATGGTTTTCCTGATTCAAAAAATCGATGAAGAAAGCCGGGAAGGACGGCTCTTAAATAAGCGGTATATTTCCTATTTGCTCAGCTGTCTCATTATTGAATTGAAACGAATCAAAAAAGAAGAGGGCGTTAGTAAGGAAAGCAAAGAACAGAATACCGTTAGAAAAGCAATTGTATATATCAGAAATCATTTTAAAGAACAAATAACGCTGCATGACGTTGCAGAATTTATGAATGTATCGCCCGTTTATGCAAGCCGCATCATTCAACAAACTCTGGGGAAAAGCTTTAAGGAATATTTGATTGAGCTTCGCCTGACTTACGCTACAAGCATGCTTTTATACACGGAGGAGAGCATCTCCAATATTGCATATTTTTCCGGATACAATTCAGCGTCTTACTTTGCCAGGGGCTTTCAGAAGAAATACGGCGTCAGCCCCGTGGAATACAGAAAAACAATGCGGGAATTTGAAATGTAACCATCAAAAAACAGACCGTTAGAACGGAAACTTCCCCCAACCGTCGGACAAAATGTCTCACGGTTGGAAAACAGTTTCCCATCAGACGGTCCGTTTTATTCCATTCAAACCCAATGGGTGCAACACAATCCACGGTCGGCAGACTTGATTTTTTTTATGATGCCTCATCTTTTCAAAAGTCAATCCCACCTCTCCGTTTCATTTTGTGCAATTTGCCGAAAGTCATTTTTCATACCCGATCCGGATGACAAACAAACGGATTTTTGATATAATAAAAGCAAGAAACGGAGGTGGCGATGTGGAAAAGATCGTAGCAATCAATTCTGAATTTTCAACAACCTTTCGAACCTTTTTAGAAAGCGGGCGCGTGCTGTTGTTAGAAGCCCCCTGCGGGTTCGGGAAAACCACCCTCACCCAAAAAATGCTGCAAAGCACCCGACTGCGGGTACAGAAAGCCCAAGCGGAAGACCTTGATTTTGACAAGCTGGACGGGGCAGATCAATGGGATCTTTTATTTTTAGAGGATTTGCAGCAGCTGACGTCGGAGGAAGATGCCCAAAAGCTCTGCTTGCTGATCCGCAACCATCCGGAGAAGCGGTTTGTTTTAACCAGCCGAGGAGAAATTTCCGGATATTTAATTCCCTTTCGCATTGCAGGCTTGCTGATTGAAGTAAATGAAACGGATTTATTTTTTACAAAAAAAACGGTTTCGGAATATTTTCAAAGCTGTGGCCTCCGACTGTCCGAGACAGAACTGAACGCCATCATGAAGCTTACCATGGGCTACCCCCTTGCCATCCGGCTGTTTGCCGATCGGCTGACCCAAGGGGAGGGATATCATCAAAAGCTGGGGCAAGAGGTACAGTACGATTTGTTCCGCTATTACGATGAAATGGTATTTTGCCGGTTTGATTTACGGATCCGGCGTTTTTTGCTGGAGCTGGCTCCCTTTGAGCATTTCAACACCGAACTTGCCAAAATGGCAAGCGGCGACCCGGACGCCGGAAAGATGCTTCTTAAGCTGCAAAAAGAATCCCGCATGATTCAATACAGCAATGCGGAAAGCTTTTCGTTTTGGCCGGTATACCGTAATTTTCTTCTCTGGGAACAGGAACGGTTATACACGACGGAGCAGCAGCGGGCATTATACAGCCGGGGCGGATTGTATTATGAATTGCATAAAGAATATGCCAGGGCGCTTGATTTTTATTCTAAAAGCGGCGAGCAGAACAAGGTTTCGGAGCTTATCATAAAAATTATGGGGCAGCACCCGGGAATGGGATATTATGAGGAACTGGAACCCTATTTTCTTTCCCTGTCGGACGAAGTGATTGAGGCAAGTCCGGCGTTGATGCAAGGGAAAAGCATGCTCTGCGCCCTGCGGGCAGATTATGAAGGATCTGAACGGTGGTACTGCGCCCTGCGGGAGTTTGCCAACCTCCGCAGCCGTTCCGACGCAGCAGCAAAGGAAGCCAAAAGCCGCCTGGCATGGCTGGATATTTCGCTTCCGCAGCGGGGGGCAACAGGATTAATTGATACCATCAAAAGTGCATTCCGTCTGGCGGTAAGTAAAGAAATTAAAACCCTCCCGTTTTCGGTCACAAGCACACTGCCCAGCATCATGAACGGCGGTAAGGACTTTTCCGACTGGAGCCGTCAGGATGATTTTTTATACGCAGCCATGCGCCTCCCGGTAGAAGGGATTTTAGGGAAAGACGGCGTTGGCCTGGCAGATTGTGCGATTGCGGAAAGTAAATTTGAAAAGGGAGAGAATATTTCCGACCGAATGCTTTCCCTGGTTTCACGACTCAGCGATATCCAAACCAAGGGAACGCCGGATATTGAGTTTGCCCTGATCGGGTTATTGGTGCGCAGTCAGGTGGATATGGGCAAAGCGTCAGATGCCGCCCATACCTTACAAACACTGCGGGGGCGGTTTGCCGAGCATGATCAGGATCGGTTTCTCCCGAATATTGACGCCATGCTCTGCCGGATTGCCCTGCGAAACAATGATTGGGATCTGATTGACGAATGGTATCGGGACAAGGCGCC
>CAKSSZ010000032.1 GCA_934489915.1 uncultured Clostridia bacterium
TACTTATGTATGTGACGGCAACCCCATTCCTACCTTTCAGGGCGAACCGGAGCGGATTACCGTACCGGAAGAAATTGATGAATTTACCCGGGAGCTGTGGAGCAGCCTGGATGAGGAAAATAAAGTTTCTCTGTTCGTATGCTATCAGGATTTGAAAACCGGTGCAAAAGAGAAACGGTTAATCAATAAGAACGGAGGCGCACAATGAAGGAATTTATTTTAAAGTACGGCTGCAACCCCAATCAAAAACCGGCAAAGATTGACCGTGCGGACGGATCGGAGTTACCTTTGGAGATCCTCAACGGCCGGCCGGGATATATTAATTTTTTGGATGCCCTCAACAGCTGGCAGCTGGTGCGGGAGTTAAAACATGCAACAGGGCTGCCTTGTGCTGCTTCCTTTAAGCATGTCAGCCCTACTTCGGCTGCTGTTGGTTTGCCCCTGTCACGGGAATTGAAGCTGGCCTGTTTTGTGGATGATATTGAAGGGCTGGATGATTCCCCTCTGGCTTGTGCTTATGCCCGTGCACGGGGGACGGATCGGATGTCCTCCTTTGGCGATTGGATTGCGTTAAGCGATCCCTGCGACGAGGTGACGGCACGGTTGATTAAACGGGAGGTATCGGACGGGATCATTGCCCCGGGGTTTACTCCCGAGGCACTGGAGCTTTTAAAGAGCAAGCGGAAGGGCAATTATAATATTGTCCAAATTGATCCGGCTTATGAGCCGGAGGAGCTGGAGCAAAAGCAGGTGTTTGGGATCACCTTTACCCAGGCAAGAAACAATTGTGTGATGGAGGAAGCCTTGCTGTCTCAAGTGGTGACGGAGGAAAAAACGATCCCGGCAGAGGCAAAGCGAGATTTACTGGTGGCATTGATTACATTAAAATACACCCAGTCCAATTCCGTTTGCTACGCCAAGGAGGGACAGGCCATCGGTGTGGGAGCCGGGCAGCAATCCCGGATCCATTGTACCCGTCTTGCGGGTAATAAAGCGGATCTGTGGCATTTAAGACAGCATGAGCGGGTGCTGGCGCTGCCTTTTTTGGATTCTCTGGGACGGCCGGATCGAGACAATGTGATTGACGTGTATTTATCGGACGAGGCGGAGGACGTGCTGGAGCATTGGCAGCAGTATTTTTCCCGTCGGCCGGAGCCGTTTACCCGTGAGGAAAAGAAAGCGTATTTAAGTACATTACGGGGTGTTTCCTTAGGGAGTGACGCATTCTTTCCCTTTGGTGATAATATTGAGCGGGCGCATAAAAGCGGTGTTTCTTACATTGCGCAGCCCGGCGGATCCATTCGGGATGACCATGTGATTGCAGCTTGTAACCGATACGGTATGGCAATGGCGTTTACCGGCATTCGGTTGTTCCATCATTAATCAAGAAGGAGGGGTGAGCTTATGAAGGTTATGGTAATTGGCGGAGGCGGCCGGGAGCATGCATTGGTGCAAGCGTTAAAGGTCAGCCCGGAAATCAGCAGACTTTATGTACTGCCCGGCAACGGGGGTATGGAGCAGGACGGAATCTGCGTGCCGATCGGCGCCAAAGATTTGGACGGAATTGTTCGTTTTGCACAGAAGGAAGGGATTGAATTTGCCGTGGTTGCGCCGGATGATCCTTTGGTGCTGGGAGCGGTTGACCGCCTGGAGGCTTTGGGGATCCCGTGCTTCGGACCCAATCGGGCGGCGGCAGTGATTGAAGGCAGCAAGGCGTTTGCGAAGGAGCTGATGGAAAAATATCATATTCCAACGGCGGGGTATCAGATGTTTACCGATATGGCAGAAGCCCTTTCTTATTTACAGACCTTGTCCTTTCCGGCTGTGATCAAAGCGGACGGGCTGGCTCTGGGCAAGGGTGTTGTGATTGCCCAGTCCTTATCTGAGGGCGAGAGTGCGGTACGCTCCATGATGGAAGAAAAGGTGTTTGGCGAAAGCGGGAGCCGAATTGTGATTGAGGATTTTTTGACCGGCCCTGAGGTATCGGTTTTATGCTTTACGGATGGAGAAACTCTGGTTCCTATGGTTTCTTCCATGGATCATAAGCGGGCTCTGGATGGGGATCAGGGATTGAACACCGGCGGTATGGGTACCGTTGCGCCCAACCCTTATTATACCGAGGCGGTAGAGCGGGAATGTATGAAAACCATTTTCCTGCCCACGATCCGTGCCATGAAGGCAGAGGGGAGGCCCTTTCGGGGATGCTTATATTTTGGGCTGATGCTGACTCCGAACGGCCCCAAGGTCATTGAGTATAACTGTCGGTTCGGTGACCCGGAAACCCAGGTGGTGCTGCCGCTGATGAAGAGCGATCTTTTTTCGGTGATGCGCCATGTGGCAACGGGTACTTTAAGTCAGGCTGACGTTGCATTTTCCAAGGATGCGGCATGCTGCGTGATTGTTGCGTCGGGCGGATATCCGAAATCCTATCAGTCCGGCTATGAAATCACCATGCCCCAAACGCTTGCCGACAACGAGCATATTTATATTGCCGGTGCCAAGCGGGAAGGGGATCGGCTGGTAACCGCCGGCGGTCGGGTGCTGGGGGCAGTGGCAACCGCTCCCACCTTACAGGAGGCCATTGACCGGGCTTATCGTTTAACAGAGAAAATATCGTTTCAGGACGCTCATTATCGGAAGGATATCGGACAACGGGCGCTTTTGGCGCTGCAATAAGGAGAACAAAGATGGTATATCGAGTTTATGTGGAAAAGAAACCGTCGCTGGCATTGGAAGCGGCGGCATTGAAAGAGGATTTGACCGGATTGCTGCAAATCAGCGGCTTGGAAAAGCTGCGGCTGATCAACCGGTACGATGTGGAGCATATTGACAGAGACTTGTTTGAACAGTGCAAAGCCACCGTGTTTTCCGAGCCACAGTTGGATGTGGTATCCGATCTGCCGGAAACGGCAGGTGCGACGGTGTTTGCAGTAGAATATCTGCCCGGTCAGTTTGACCAGCGGGCGGATTCGGCCGCACAGTGTATCCAGATTATATCTCAGCAGGAAAAGCCGACGGTGCGGACGGCTCGGGTGTATTTGTTATATGGTGATCTGACCGATGACGAAGTGGAGCGGATCAAAAAATATGTGATTAACCCGGTAGAGTGCCGGGAAGCTTCTTTAGACCCCTATGAAACGCTGGATGCGACCTATGAAAAACCGGAGCGGGTTGCTGTGGTGAACGGCTTTTGCGGGATGACCCGGGAAGAACTTTCCGGCATGGTTCGGGATATGGGGCTTGCAATGGATGAGGACGACATTGCTTTTTGCCAGCAATATTTTCAGCAGGAGCAGCGGGACCCTACCATTACGGAAATTAAAATGATTGACACCTATTGGTCGGATCACTGCCGCCATACTACTTTTTTAACCACATTGGATCAAGTGACCTTTGAGGATGAGGCGCTGGAAAAAACCTATCAGGATTATTTAGAAACCAGAAAGGCGCTGGGGCGAACCAAACCGGTTAATTTTATGGATCTTGCAACCTTAGCGGGAAAATATTTAAAGCAGCAGGGACTGCTGGAGCAGCTGGACAAATCGGAAGAAATTAATGCCTGCACAGTGAAAATGAAGGTGGCAACCGATCAGGGAGAAGAGGATTGGCTGCTGTTATTTAAGAACGAAACCCATAATCACCCGACCGAAATTGAACCCTTCGGCGGGGCGGCAACCTGCATCGGCGGGGCGATTCGCGATCCTCTGTCCGGCCGGTCTTATGTGTATGCGGCCATGCGTGTGACAGGAGCGGCGGATCCGCTGACGCCTGTTTCCGAAACTCTGCCGGGCAAGCTGCCCCAGCGGAAAATTGTGACTACTGCGGCGGCAGGTTATAGCTCTTACGGGAATCAAATCGGCTTGGCTACCGGTATTGTGGACGAAATTTACCATCCGGGCTATGCAGCTAAGCGTATGGAAATCGGCGCAGTGGTTGGCGCAGCTCCTGCGGCAAATGTACGCCGGGAATGCCCGGAGGCGGAGGATGTTGTGATTTTACTGGGCGGCCGAACCGGTCGGGACGGCTGCGGAGGCGCCACCGGATCTTCCAAATCTCATACGCTGTCATCTCTGGAGAGCTGTGGGGCAGAGGTGCAAAAGGGAAATGCTCCGGAGGAAAGAAAGCTGCAGAGGTTGTTCCGTAACCCAAAGGCGGCACGGCTCATTAAGCGCTGCAACGACTTTGGTGCAGGCGGTGTTTCTGTTGCCATTGGGGAATTGGCAGACGGGGTTTTGATTGACTTAAATGCGGTTCCTAAAAAATATGAGGGATTAGACGGTACAGAGCTTGCCATCAGTGAATCCCAGGAAAGAATGGCGGTTGTGGTTGCGCCGTCGGATGCAGAGCGCTTTTGCCATCTGGCAGAGGAAGAGAATCTGGAGGCTACGGTTGTTGCCAAGGTGACAAAAGAGCCGAGATTGGTCATGACTTGGAACGGGGTTCAAATTGTTAACCTGTCCCGCGAATTTTTAAATTCCAACGGAGCGGAAAAGCATACGTCCGTTGCGGTTCCTCGGGGGGAAGCCTATCAAAAAAAACAAGGCGGCAGCTTTACTGCTCAAATGACCGAGCTTGCGCAGGATCTGAATGTTTGCTCCAAGCGGGGGCTGGGAGAGCGGTTTGATTCTACCATCGGCGCAGGCACCGTGCTGATGCCCTTTGGCGGCAAAAAGCAAAGAACCCCCATTCAGGCAATGGTACATAAAATCCCGGTAGAACAGGGAGAAACGGATACCTGCTCTGTGATGGCATGGGGATATAACCCTTTTATTACAGAAAAAAATCCGTATCACGGGGCATATCTTGCAGTGGTGGAGTCGGTTTCTAAGTTAATTGCCGCAGGTGCGGAGTTTTCCGATGTATACCTGACCTTCCAGGAATATTTTGAGAAGCCGGGAAAGGATCCGAAGCGCTGGGGGCAGCCTATGGCAGCATTGTTGGGGGCATTCCGGGCGCAGAAGGAATTGGGCATTGCGGCAATCGGCGGGAAGGACTCAATGAGCGGCAGCTTTGAGCAGCTGGATGTGCCGCCGACGCTTTGTTCCTTTGCCATTACCACGGAAAGGGTCGGACACATTTTGTCTCCCGAATTTAAGCAATCGGGGCAATGCGTCATTTGGCTGCGGCCGGAGCGGGATGAGGATGGCTTGCCCAAGGCGGAATCATTGAAGGAGATTTTTGCGAAGGTTGCTGCATACCGGAAGCAGGGAATTGTGACTGCCTGCTATACTCCCACATACGGCGGTGCGGCGGAGGCTGTCATGAAAATGACATTTGGAAATGAAATCGGATTTACCTTCTCGGAGGGACTTTCCTTACGGGAGCTGTTTGACTATGCTTACGGTTCCTTCCTGTTAGAGGTGAGCCGCCCCTGCCCGGGAGAAGTGATTTTGGGTACGACTGTCGGAAAGCCTTCTTTATCCTACGGTCACCAGCAAATTTCCCTGGCACAGCTGACAGAAGGATATGAGGGCAAGCTGGAATCGGTATTTTCCTGTAACATCAGCCAACCAAAGCAGGAAATTCCCACTCTGTCTTTTACTGCGGAAAATCGGATTTCTCCTCGGTATCGTGCAAAAAAACCGCAGGTGTTAATTCCTGTATTTCCTGGGACAAACTGCGAGTATGACACGGCAAGGGTGATGGCTGCCGCCGGTGCGGAGCCAAACATTATGGTCATTAATAATCTGACGGCACAGGGCATTTCAGATTCCGCAATGCGTTTTGCAAAGGCTGCAGAGCAGGCGCAGATGATTTTTATTCCCGGCGGTTTTTCCGGCGGTGACGAACCGGACGGTTCCGGGAAATTCATTACAGCCTTTTTCCGAAATGAGGCGGTCAAGCGGGAGGTAACCCATCTGTTGGATCAGCGGGACGGTTTGATTTGTGGCATCTGCAACGGATTCCAGGCGTTGATTAAGCTGGGCTTGGTGCCCTATGGCAGGATTTTAGAGCCGGATGAACATGCGCCTACTTTAACCTATAATGTGATTGGCCGGCACCAATCCAAGCTGGTCAGAACGAGGATTGCTTCTAACCTGTCACCTTGGCTGGCGGAGACCAAGCCCGGTGAAATTTATACCGTGCCGATCTCTCACGGTGAGGGGCGGTTTATCGGGGAAGAAGAGTTGATTCGCCAATTGATGGAGCGGGGGCAGATTGCCACCCAATATGTAGACGAGAACGGGCTGCCCAGCGATCAGGTGCAGTACAATCCCAACGGTTCCTTCTATGCAATTGAAGGAATTACCTCGCCGGACGGAAGAGTGTTCGGTAAAATGGGTCATTCTGAGCGAATGGGTAAGGGTTTGTATCAGAATGTTCCGGGGTGCTTTGATCTGGGCATGTTCCGGGCGGCGGTACGCTATTTTCAATGATAAAAAGGAGCGGGGAAAATGAAAAGCGATATTGAAATTGCACAAGGGGTTACTATGCAGCCTGTGTCTGAAATTGCAGGCGAGCTTGGCATTGCCCCGGAATTGGTAGAGCAATACGGAAAATATAAAGCAAAAATTGACTTGTCCTTATTAGAACAAAATCGACCGGCCGGGAAACTCATTTTGGTTACGGCGATTACGCCCACCCCTGCCGGCGAAGGGAAAACAACTACTACCATCGGCCTTGCGGACGGATTGCGCCGGCTCGGAAAACGGGTGGCAGCGGCGCTTCGAGAGCCATCCTTGGGGCCGGTGTTCGGGATCAAAGGGGGCGCTGCAGGGGGCGGTTATGCTCAGGTCGTTCCCATGGAGGATATTAACCTGCATTTTACCGGTGATTTTCACGCCATCGGAGCAGCGAATAATTTATTGGCTGCAATGGTGGATAACCACATTTATCAGGGGAACCGGCTGGGATTGGATCCTAAAAAAATCACATGGCGGCGGTGCGTGGATATGAATGACCGCCAGCTGCGCCATGTGGTGGACGGCCTGGGAGGCGGCGTAAACGGCGTCCCTCGGGAGGACGGTTATGATATTACCGTGGCGTCTGAGGTGATGGCTGTGCTTTGTCTGGCGTCCTCTCTGGCTGATTTAAAGGAGCGGCTGGCTCGCATGATTGTAGGCTATACCTATGAGGGAGAGCCGGTTACGGCGGGAGATTTGAAGGCACAGGGGGCGATGGCCGCCTTATTAAAGGATGCTTTAAAGCCCAATTTGGTACAAACCTTAGAGGGGACGCCCGCCTTTGTGCACGGGGGGCCGTTTGCCAATATTGCCCACGGCTGTAACTCGATTATGGCAACGAAAATGGCGTTGCAGCTGGGGGATTATGCGGTGACGGAAGCGGGCTTCGGTGCTGATCTTGGCGCTCAGAAGTTTTTGGACATTAAATGCCGGGCGGCAGGGCTGGCGCCGTCGGCTGTTGTTCTGGTGGCGACGGTGCGCGCTTTGAAAATGCATGGCGGATTGCCCAAAAGCGAATTGGATAAAGAAAATCTGGTCGCCTTAAAGGCGGGGATTCCCAATTTGCTGCGGCATATTGAAAATATGAAGCAGGTGTACGGGCTGCCCTGTGTGGTTGCAGTGAACCGGTTCCCCACAGATACCCTCTCAGAAATTCATTTACTGATGGAACAGTGCCGGCAGCTGGATGTAAATGTGGTGTTGTCAGACGTATGGGCAAAAGGGGGAGAAGGGGGAATTGAGCTGGCACAGGAGGTCATTCGCCTGTGTGAAATGCCGTCGCAGTTTTCCTTTAGTTATCCTTTGGAGCTGGGGATTGCAGAAAAAATAGAGGCGGTTGTAAAACGAATCTATCGAGGGGACGAGGTGATCGTCACACCTGCTGCACAAAAGCAGATAGAGAGCTTAACAAAGCTGGGATTTGACCGACTGCCTGTTTGCATTGCAAAAACCCAATACAGTTTTTCTGACGATCCGAAACGCCTGGGGGCGCCGGAACATTTTGCCGTGACGGTGCGGCAGGTGAAGGTTTCTGCCGGAGCCGGATTTTTGGTGGTTTTAACCGGGGATGTTATGACCATGCCGGGGTTACCGAAGGTTCCTGCGGCGGAACAGATTGACGTAGATGAAAAGGGCGTTATTACGGGGTTATTTTAATTTCTTGCTCTTTTTGCTCTGAATATGGGGAAAAAAGAAGATTTCCTCCGACATTTTTTTCGGGATTTTTTGGCAGGAATAGTGTATAATAAAGCTTGTCAAGGATACTGACGAATAAAAAATTGAGGGGGAACAGAATATGAAAAAAGAATTAAAAGAGCGGGTGCAGCTGCTTTTGCCGGAGGGCGACTGCTGGCTGGAATATTATTTATGTGAGGATACGGTATTGCGCCTGTCCCCTCACTTGCAGCTGACAGCATACGGCGTTGAGGTCGTGAAACGGAGCTGTGATACCGGCGAATTGTTGGAATCAAAGATGATATCAGATGTGTGCGGTTCTCAGGGGCGTATGATCGGAATGATTGAGAGAATGGCGCAGCACACAGTGACGCCAGTTTCACTGCGGGATGTGATAGAGGTGCTTTTGGCAGAATCGGAAATTTATCTGGCAGAGGCAAATTGAAAAAAACGGCGGCAGGAAAGCAATTTCCTGCCGCCGTTTTTGTTTTATAAAAGCTCAGATCGCAGCTGCTCTCCTGATTTAGGAGAAAGCAATGCAGGGGGGATGTCAAATACTGTTTTGCACCCGGTGCATCCTTGCTCCGCCATGCGGTAAACGGCACGGGCATATGCTGTCAGAACCGAGGCGGTAAATTCCGGATTGGAATCCAGCTTAAGGCTGCATTCCACCAGATGCTGATGTTCCTTGTGCATCCCCGTGACGCCGCTGCGGATCACAAAGCCGCCGTGGGGAATCCCACTGTGATGCTTGTCCAGTTCTTCCTGGGTGATAAAGTGTACCGTAGTATTGTAATCTGCGAAATAATTGGGCATGGACTTAATTTCCTGTTCAATTCTTTCCAGATCAGCCCCCGGCTCGGCAACCACAAAGCATTCTCTGGTATGCTTTTGCCGAGGGGTGAGAGCGGGGCGCTGTCCGGCTCTGACGGCCTCCATAGCGGCGGGGACGGGGATGGTATATTGCCGCGCGTCCTGCACGCCTGTAATGCGGCGGATTGCGTCGGAATGTCCCTGGCTTACGCCCTTGCCCCAAAAGGTTTCCTGGCTGCCCTCCGGTAAAATTGCTTCCGCATATAACCGATTGAGAGAAAACAGACCCGGATCCCAGCCGACAGAAATAATTGCTGCTTTCCCGGCTTTTTTTGCTGCTTCATCCACCTGGGCAAAATGCTCGGGGATGGCTGCGTGGGTATCAAAGCTGTCCACCACATGAAATTTTGCTGCCAGCGCAGGCGTTTGCTTCGGTAAATCCGTTGCGCTGCCTCCGCATAAAATCATGACATCAATCAAATCCACGTATTCTGTAACTTGATCGGCAGGGAGTACGGGGACGCCTGCTGTTTCAATGGAAACGGATTCCGGCGGACGGCGGGTAAATACGGCTGCCAGCTCCATATCCGGGGTTTGCCGCAGGGCTGCTTCCACGCCACGGCCGAGATTTCCGTATCCGAAAATACCAATTCTAAGTTTCATTCTTTAGCCACCTTTCTGCTTCTTTTACTATTCCATCAGATTTTTTTGTAAAAATCAAGGGGAGTTTTCCTTTTTCTATTTTTGCACAGGGTACGGCTGCTCTGTTTTGAGCGAGGAATGCAAAACCCTTTTTTTTGTGCATTTTGACTGGTGATTCGGCTTTATTTCGGTAATATTGACCATTGAAAGGGAGAGGGCAATGTGTTATAATTTCTTTTATCATTTTGAATTGGCCACGGAGGTACTGTTTCATGAATTCATATTTGGAAAATCAACATAAGACCGGAGAAAACCGTCTCCCGCAGCGGAGTATGCTGCTGCCGGCGGGAGTGCGGGGGATTACGCATCAAAATGCAGAGCAGTCTGATCGGGTTCAGCTCCTTTCCGGTCATTGGAAATTTTGTTATTGCACGCAAGAGACGGGCAATCAGTTTGCTATGCCGGAATTTGACGACAGCAAATGGGATACGGTTCCGGTTCCATCCATGTGGCAGTATTTAGGGTATGGAAAATGCAAGTATCCGAATGTACAATATCCGTTCCCCTTTGATCCGCCTTATATCCATTGCGAAAATCCGGTTGGTCTGTATCGTGTGATCTTTGACGGGAAGCGGACTAATACGTCTATTTTACGGTTTTTAGGGGTCGGCGGCGCCTTTTTCGTGTGGCTCAATGGGGAATATGTCGGCTTTTCAAAAGGTTCTCGGCTGGCGGCGGAGTTTGATATTTCTCAAATATTACGGGAAGGGGAAAATTTGCTGGCGGTAAAGGTGCACACCTGGAGTGATGCCTCGTACTTGGAAAACCAGGATATGCTGCTGGCGAACGGTATTTTTCGGGACGTTTCTTTGGTACAATGTGGAGAAAGCTATTTATGGGATTATACTTTGGTTCCTGACGAATGCGGCTTCCGGCTTTTTCCTGAAACAAGAGGATCGGAAATGTTATCGGCGGTGTTATACGATCGGGAAGGGGATGTAGTGTGCGAGATTGCCGACTGTGGCGAAGAGAGTTTTCTTCCTGTTGAGAATCCTCATTTTTGGAATGCAGAAGATCCTTATTTGTATGAATTGGTGCTGACGGTCGGGGATGAAGTGCACACTAAGCAGGTTGGTCTTTGTTTTTCGGAGGTGTGTGGGAATCAACTGACGATGAACGGGCAGCCTATTACGTTAAAGGGCGTAAACCGGCACGATAACAATTGCTATACCGGTCAGGCAATCACTCATTCCCAGATTAGAAAGGAATTGGAGGATATTAAAGCATGTAATCTCAATGCCGTTCGCTGCTGCCATTATACGCAGCACCCGGTTTTTTATGAGATAGCGTCGGAATTGGGACTATATGTAATGGATGAAGCAGATTTGGAGACGCACGGTTGTTTTGAATCAGGTAACCAAGGCTTGCTGACGCAAAATCCGGATTGGTATGATCCATATTTTGATCGGATTTCCCGTATGTATTGGCAGAATAAGAACGAAACCTGCATTAATATCTGGTCGCTGGGAAACGAGTGCGGAGATGGACTGCTGTTAGATCAGATGGCACGCTGGCTGCGGGAACAAAGGGTGAAAAAGCCTCTTCGTTTTCATACGGACGGATATTTGCAGGGAGAGCAGCGGGATTTTCGCACCACCGGGTATATGCCAATGTCCACTTTGGAGAGCTTCAGCCCGGAGGGAAAGCCTGTTCTAATGGTAGAATATGCACATGCAATGGGGAACAGTCCGGGTGGTCTGGAGGATATTTGGCAGTTTGTTTATACGCATGACTATCTTTGCGGCGGTTATGTGTGGGAATATAAAAGTCACGGGTTTTATACGATGGGGAAGGAAGGACGGCCGCGTTATTTGTACGGCGGTGATTTTGATGATATTTACCATTGGTCTAATTTCTCCTTGGATGGATTCCATACCAGCGACGGAACGCCAAAACCTACATGGGCAGAGTTGAAAGAGGTGAGCGCCCCCGTTTATGCGGAGCGGAAAAGCTGGGGGATTGAGGTATACAACACTTATGATTTTACTCCTTTGAAAGGGGTTGTGGCGGTCGGTACGATTGCCGGGTTAAAAAAAGGCGAAAGGACGGCTCAGGTATTCCGC
>CAKSSZ010000033.1 GCA_934489915.1 uncultured Clostridia bacterium
GTATTGTATACATAAAAAATCACATCATTTCATTATAATTAAGCTCTGCGGAACATAATTTTGTAAAGCCGATAAGGATAGCTGATGATTCAACTATCCTTATCAACCATGTAAAACCGAAATAAATTTATTCGTATTTATTTTTGCATAGGTAAACTTTTAATTCTGCATCATATTTGCTGTTTACTACAAAGCCTTTAATAGCGCCGCTTTGGTACTTATTGTCTGTCACCCAAACTTTTTGAACACCCTGTTCGTATTTATTATTACTGATAAAAACTTTTACTACCCCGTTTTCGTATTTGTTTTGAACAAAATATATTGGTGTTGCCATTTTTTATTCCTCCTGTTTTACTTTTCTATTTGTGGTTTTGTATTGATATACTTTTCAATCGAAAATTAATGATTATATTTATCGCATCGTGCATTATGTAATGATACATCTTCTTACTCTTCAGTTATTGATAATGGTTGGCTTTTTGTCTGTATGCTCATTTCTATGAAATATTTTGCCGCATTTTGAACATTCATAAGTAACATCATAATAAATGCGCTCCCCTTCGATTAAAACATCCTTTTCTATGATCTTTTCCGGGGCATTGAAATACTTGCTTGTTGACGCTTTTGTTTGCCAGTCAAAATGCTGTTTTTGTCCTGAAGTATTTTGGTATTCTTTCATTCGCTGTTTTTCCTTAAAATATATGGGCTCTCTTTCAATTTCTTTTTCGGAAATAACGGATGCTTTTTTGCTTTTACATTGAGGACAAGTTGGGAGTTCCAAATAAACAAATAATATTTTCAATAGAATTAGCGTAACAGCTATGATAATGATCCAAATTATTTTTATCTCCTCCTCTCTTTTTTGTTTAATGAGCTGCTTCACTTTGATTCAACGCTCCACAGTAAGGGCATTGATTCTGTGGTGTTTTTTTCCATTCATTTTGCCTTTGTCGGCACATGGGCGACAATATATTTGTCCGCATTTTTTGCATCGCCTCATATTAGCCCCTGCATGATTACAAATTGTACATTTTGCCATAATAAAACATCCTTTCTGAATTTTATAACACTATTTTATCAATTGTTATATGACAAAATAGGCCTTACCGTAATGCGGCTTGTACCGCTTGTTATGTTAATATAATATCATGAGGCATGTACCAATTTTGTGCCATATAATATGTTATCATATTTTATAAGAAAATAAGTAAATAAAAAAGTGTGCAGAACAATCGTTGTCTGCACACCGAAAAACACAAACTCCGATTGCTGCTAAACAAACTTAATAGATGAGAATTTCTCCTACATTTACCAAGAGGAATTTGTGCTTTTACCAAATTCTGGATGGTAAATGTAAAAGGGCATAGGTATCCTTATCCTTGTCATATAGAGAAAGTCTTGTATCCATTAAAATAAAGTTTGTTTAGCATATTCATCATACCACATTTTTCTCATTTTTGCAATAGGTTTATGTCAAAATTTATTAAAATGGCGATAAGTATCTGATGTCACGCAGCAAACCCCATTTGATATCATTGTAATGCACCCATTTTCTTGGTGATTTCCATACAAAGGGGGATGAAAGTAAATCGTTTGAAAAACCCGTCCGGCGGTAGTTCTTTCATAGAAAGAAAAAGAGCGGCAGCAAAAGTCAATTGACTTTTGCTGCCGCTCCCTCATGTTTACTTTTTCACGGTAAATGCCTGATCCTCATAATCTATGGTGATGTGATCCCCCTCGGTGATTTCCTGTTCCAGCATTTTTTCTGCAATCAGGTCTTCAATATTGGAGGTAATCGCCCGCCGCAGCGGTCTTGCTCCGTAGACCGGGTCAAAGCCCACGTCAGCCAGGTGGGACACTGCCGCATCGCTGTACTCTGCGGTAATGTGCCGCTCGGCAAGCCGTGCGGTCAGGCGCCCCAGCATGTTTCTGGCGATTTTTTTGATCGCATCATGAGACAGGGGCTGGAATACAATGATATCGTCAATCCGGTTTAAAAATTCCGGTCGGAAGGCTTTTTTCAGCTCGCCCATCACATTTTCCCGCATGGTGTTATAATCGGCGGTTGCCTTTTCCTCATCTGCGGAGAAGCCCAGCGCCTTTTTCTGATCAATGATCTGGCGGGCACCGATGTTAGAGGTCATAATGATAATGGTGTTTTTAAAGTTGACCCGCCGCCCCTGGGAGTCGGTCAGCATGCCGTCTTCCATGATTTGCAGCAGGATGTTGAATACATCCGGGTGTGCTTTTTCAATTTCGTCAAACAAAATGACCGAGTAGGGCTTGCGGCGCACCTTCTCGGTGAGCTGACCGCCCTCGTCATAGCCTACATATCCGGGAGGGGAGCCGACCATCCGGGAGACGGAGTGCTTCTCCATGTATTCGGACATATCAATCCGGATCATGGCGTCCTCATCCCCGAACAGGGCTTCTGCCAGAGCTTTGGAAAGCTCGGTTTTCCCTACGCCGGTGGGTCCTAAGAACAGGAAGGAACCGGTGGGGCGCTTGGGATCTGCTAAGCCCACCCGACCCCGCCGGATTGCCTTTGCAATGGCGGTGACGGCCTCGTCCTGCCCGATGACCCGCTGGTGCAGCAGCTCTTCCATATGGAGGAGCTTTTGAGATTCTTCCTCCTGCAGACTTTTCACCGGGATGCCGGTCCAGTCAGATAGGATGGCGGCAATTTCTTCTTTTCCGATTTGCTTCCGGTTAGCTGCGGAGGATTTTTCCCACGCTGTCTTTTTCTCTTCCAGCTCGGATTTGACGGCAGCCTCCTCATCCCTGTATTTGGCAGCCTTTTCAAAATCCTGATGGCTGACCGCTTCTGCCTTTTCCTTTTCGATCATTTCCAGCTTTTCCTCCAGCTCCTTTAACGCAGGGGGAGCGGTCAGGGTTTGCAGACGCATCCGGCTGGCGGCTTCATCAATCAGGTCGATTGCCTTATCCGGCAGGAACCGGTCTGCAATATACCGATGGGACAGCTCAGCGGCAGCCTGGAGCGCCTCGTCTGTGATGGCAACTCCGTGGTGCGCTTCGTACTTATCCCGCAGACCCTTTAAGATCTGAACGGTTTGCTCCACGGTCGGCTCGCCTACGGTAACCGGCTGGAACCGACGCTCCAGGGCGGCGTCCTTTTCAATATATTTTTTATACTCGTTTAATGTGGTGGCACCCACAACCTGCATTTCTCCTCTTGCCAGAGCAGGCTTTAAAATGTTGGAGGCGTCGATGGCGCCTTCGGCGGCGCCGGCTCCGATGATGGTGTGCATTTCGTCAATGAAAATAATGACGTTTTTGGCTGCGATGATTTCATCAATCGCCTTTTTCAGCCGTTCCTCAAACTCGCCCCGGTATTTTGCGCCGGCTACCATAGAGGAAAGATCCAGCGTAACGACCCGCTTATCCCGCAGCAGCTCGGGGACGTTCCCCTCTGCAATTTTTTGGGCAAGACCTTCCGCAATGGCGGTTTTGCCGACCCCCGGTTCGCCGATCAGGCAGGGGTTGTTTTTGGTACGGCGGCTCAGAATCTGAATCACCCGTTCAATTTCTTTGTCACGGCCGATGACCGGGTCGAACTTTCCTTCCCGTGCCATAGCGGTCAGATCCCTGCCGAATTCCTCCAGGGTGGGGGTGGAGGAGGCTTCTCCGCCGCCTGTGCCGCCTGCGCCCTTGCCGGACTGAACTGCTCCTGCCAGGTCGCTGAACAGCTTATGCAGATCTACGCCCAAATCGGACAGGATCCGCAGGGCAACGCTTTCCCCTTCCCGCAGGATCGCCAATAAAATATGCTCGGTGCCGATATAATTATGCCCCAGCCGATTTGCCTCAGCGGCGCTCAGCTCTAAAATACGCTTGGTGCGGGGGGTCAGACCCTCCGGCGCCTTGCCGTCGGGTGCTGCGGTACCGATCAGCCGGCTGACGCAATCCTCCACCTGCTCTGCGGTGACGCCGGTTTGCTCTAACAGCCGGGAGGCCAAACAATCCTTTGTTTTCAGTAAGCCCAGCAGCAAATGCTCCGAGCCGATATAATCATGCCCCAAGGCGATGGCGGACTGCTCCGCTGCCTGTAAGGCCATTTGTGCTTTTTGAGTAAAACTGTTCTGGAATCCTGCCATGATTACTCACCCTTTCCTTTTTGGAATGTATTCCGTAATAAATTTGCCCGTTCAAAATCCCGCTCTGCCGCTGACAGGGCTTTCCCGCAGCGTTTTTGCAGGGAGGCGGGCTGCACCTCGGTCATCAGCCGGTTCAGCAGCTCCGGCGTGACCTGGGGGAGCATCCCCATGGATACGCCCAGCCGCAGCCGGGAGGCTAAGGTCATAAATTCTTTGGTGGACATGATCTGCGCATAGGACACGGCGCCGTAGGCACGCCATACCATGTCGCACAGCTCCGCCCGATTTTGCTCTGCCATTGCCCGCCGCAGCTCCAGCTCCCGTTCTATGATCTGTTCGGTTACTGACTGGAGCTGACGCAGGGTTTCCTGCTCGGTGATGCCTAATGTGATCTGGTTGGAAATCTGATAGAGATCCCCTTCCGCCTGGCTGCCTTCTCCGTACATCCCACGGACGGCAAAGCCGCTTTTCCCGACGGATGCGATCAGCCCGTTGATCTGGTGATTTGCCGTCATTGCCGGCAGATGCAGCATCACGGAGGCTCTCATCCCTGTGCCCACATTGGTGGGGCAGGCGGTCAGATACCCGGTTTCTTCATCAAATGCAAAGTTCAGCTTGCTTTCCAGCAGGTCGTCTGTTTCATCCGCTTTCCGATACGCCTCCTGCAAATCCAGTCCCGGCACGATACTTTGAATCCGGAAATGGTCTTCCTCGTTGACCATCACGCTGACGGTGCGGTCGTCTGACAGCAGCAGCGCACACGGGGTTTTCTTTTGCAGCAGAACGGGGCTTGCCAAATGCTCCTCCACCAATGCCTGTTTTTCCAGATCCGGCAAGGTGTTGAAGGGGAGGCAGGAAAGGCGGCTGCCCGCTGCGTCCTTCGCCCGGCGGATGACTTCTTCTGCCTGCTCTGCCGTCATCTGATTGGGAAAGGGCAGATGGGACAGGTTTCTTGCCAGCCGCACCCGGCTGCTTAATACAATTGCGTTTTGTTCGGTTTCTTTGGTCATGCCTGCTCGCCTCCTTCCAGGCGTTTGATTTCATCTCTTAACTGTGCCGCCTGTTCAAAATTCTGTTCTGCAACGGCTTTGTCCATTTGGCTATGCAGGGATTCCAACTGGGTTTTCACCCGCAGTGCGCCGCCGCCCCGCTTCGGAATCTTGCCCACATGGCGGCTGTGACCGTGAATCCGATTTAATAAGGAAGGAATCTGGTCGGAAAAAGCACGGTAGCAATCCTGACAGCCGAATTTCCCTTCCTTTGAAAAGCGATCCAGACTCAGCCCGCAATGGGGGCAGGTCACGGAGGTTTCCCGGAACAGGTTGGGGGTCAGCCACAAGGGATCCAGATCAAAGGGGTCAAAGGAGAACAGCTTCATCTGGTTGGCACAATCCTGACACAAATTATATTCTTTTTTCTTACCGTTGATAATTTCCTGATAGTGAACAGTAGCTTCATTTTTTTTACATTTGGTACATAACATAGTAACAACCTCCTTTGCTTATGACAGCTTGGTTAACATTTTTTTGAATACGCCCGCCCGGATCTGATCCTTTTGGGGCTGGGGGAGGGGGAGCGCCTGGTCGGACAGCGCCGCCAGCAGCAACTCCGCTTCCCGCAGGGTGATCCGCCCGTTTTCATAGAAATTTTTGATAAAAATCTGAACCGAAAGCTGGCTGATCTGATCTCCTACGGAATTGATGACGTGCATCATATAATTATCCGGGCTCATCGCCACCCGGCGGATTTTAATGGAGCCGCCGCCGCCTCTGCGGCTTTCGACGATATACCCATTTTCCACATTGAACCGGGTGGAGATCACATAATTGATCTGAGAGGGAACGCATTTGAATTGCCCTGCCAGCTCGTTCCGCTTAATTTCCGCCTCACCCTGCTGACTCAGCATATCCAAAATGAATTGCTCAATCATATCGCTCATTTTCATGGGTAACAACTCCTTTATGACTTTGACTTTCTTTGACTTTAATTATATTATAGCACATTCTGAAAATTTGTCAAGGGTTTTTTTAAAAAAAATTAAAAAAATTTTTCAAATAGCTCTTTTCATTTGAAACAAAGTTTGATATAATAAATAGTGGATTGTTTTTTGGGCTTGAACCGTCTTTTGCAGACGGAAAGAATCAATAGAATGCGGAGGAACGTTAGAATGAAGCAAATGTATTGGAAAACCATGCGGTTTCAGCTGATGAAGCTGCTGCCCGGGCTGCTGGCGGCGGCGTTGGCAGGAATTTTGCTGATTCCGGCCACCCTGTGGGCAGGAGCGGTGCAGTCGGGAGCAGGCAAGGGGGCAATTGTGCTGCTTTGGGCGGTGATTTCCTGGGTGATTTATTATTTTGCCGTGCATTATTACGGCTATCTGTTCCAGACGGCATATGTGGCTGCGGCGGCGGAATATGCGGTGAATCAAGTGCTGCCCTCCAACTATAAGGATTTTACGGAGCAGTTTGTCAAGGGGCAGTTCCCGACTTCTGCCAAATATCAGTATCTGCACCGGCTGGTGGCAGATTCTATGAAGGAATTACATAAAGGCTCCCTGTGGAAGGATTGGATTTTGCTGGGGTATCTTTCCGTTTGCTGCGTGTGTATTAATTTTTATAAGAAGAAAGCCGGTTGTTATAAAAGTATTGCCGACGCGGTGGTATTATATGCAAAAAATCAGCAAAAGCTTCTGGCGGACGGCTTAAAGGTAGGCGGAATCACGGTTGGGATTACCGCCGCAGCCACCCTTTTATTCTGGCTTGTGTTCGGGTGGATCCCGTCGGTTGGCTGGTTTGCCGCTCTCACCTTAGGGGCGCTGACTGCCGGGGCGCTGAAGTATGCGTTTCTGGACAGCTGGTTTTTGGCAAGAGAGCTGCAGGTATTCGGGCAGATGGATCAGCTGGCGGCGTCGGACGGATATGAGGAGTTAAGCCATGCCTCCCGTTCCTTCCGCAAGCTTTACCATAAGGTGCGCCGGGAGCAGTCCAGCCTGGACGCAAAGGACAGACCGGTGGAATTCGATTTTCATTCCCTGAAATTCTGCGGGGAATGCGGAGCATTGGTAGCAGAGGAACAGAAAGGAGAGGATTTGCATGAGAACGTTGCAAAACAAGACAGTCAGGAGCAGCCTGCGCAGGTGGCAGAAGTCGGAGAAGGCCATGAAGAAGCTCCCGCGGAAGCTGCGGAAAACGAAGGAATGGAAACGCTTTTGCAAAGCGTCAAAGGCTTTGAAGCATCTGCCGGAATGGAAGGAGCTGCAGAGCGCCGTCATGCAGAAGCCCTCTCAGGAGACGGTGAAGAAAGCAGCGGGGATCTGCCGCAGGACGGCACCCGCCATCCGGACGACGGCAAAAACAGCGGTCAGGATCAGCAAACCGCTGGGGAAGCTGCTCAAACGGGCGATCAAAAAGTAGTGTTCTGCGGGGAATGCGGCGCAGCCATCTTCCCGGGAGAGGATTTTTGCGGAGAATGCGGTACCCCTGCCGAGCGGCAGCAGGAGGAAAAGGCACCGGAAAAGGCGCCGGCAAACAAAAATCTGTTTTGCGGAGAATGCGGCACAGCCATAGAGCCGGGAGACAAGTTCTGTGGGGAATGCGGCGCGCCGGTGGAGTAAAAAAGAGTGTTTTTCTGACAAAAAGTATTGCTTTTTTCCATAAAATCTGCTATAATAAGAGAGATTGGGATTTTGAACGCCGTTTTAGTGAAGAAGGGCGTCGAAATAACTGTATTTGGCACTGAAAGGAGGCGTCATAGATGGAGTTATCCAACGGTTTTGTATGCGCTATGGGGATGGGCGTGGTGTTTGTCGGTCTGATTTGCATTGTGCTTTTGTGCTATCTGATGAGTTTTTTTTGCAAAGACAGAAAGCAGCCGGCAGCATCCGCTCCTGCGCAAGGTACCCCGATTGCTCCTGCTCCCATTGCAAATAAGCAGGAAATTTTAGCCGGCGTTTGTGCGGTGATCGCAGAAGAACTTGGGACAGAGGTGCAAAGCATCCGTGTGCTGTCCTTTAAAAAAGTATGAAAAGAGAGGTAATTGAACATGAAAGAGTATCAGGTAAATGTAAACGGAACCGAATATAAGATTCAGATTGAACTGACCAACGAAACTGCTCCTGCGGCTGCTCCTAAGGCGGCTCCCAAGGCTGCAGCTCCCGCTCCTAAGGCTGCTACCGGCGCCGGCGCTGCCATCAATGCGCCCATGCCTGGCACCATTTTGGACGTGAAGGTCAGCGTGGGCGACCAGGTGAAAAAGGGTCAGGTGCTGATGATTCTGGAAGCCATGAAGATGGAAAACGAAATTATGGCTCCCGCAGACGGCACGGTCACCTCTGTCGGCGTAACCAAAGGAACCGCAGTAGAATCCGGTACGGCGCTGTGCACCATTCAATAACAGAGGGGGGACAGCGAAATGGAAACGTTAGTGAATTTCATTCAGCAGACCGGGTTTTCTCTGATTTCTGCGGATCCCAAGGTGCTGATTATGCTTGTGATCTCCTTTGTGCTGGCGTATCTTGCCATCGTAAAGGGGTTTGAACCGTTGCTGCTGCTGCCGATCTCCTTCGGTATGCTGCTGACCAATCTGCCCGGGGCAGATATGTTTCATGAGATTTTCTTTGCCGGCGGTCATATTCATTGGGATCTGATCGGCGGTGCGCCGATTACGGCGGACTTTATTGCACAAATGCAACAGGCGGGCGTGTCAGACGCTATTTTAGCCACGCTGGAGGTTGGGAAATCCATCAACGTGGGTCTGATTGATATTTTGTACTTAGGCGTAAAGCTGGGCATTTACCCCTGCCTGATTTTCTTGGGCGTAGGTGCAATGACCGACTTTGCTCCCCTGATTGCAAACCCCAAGAGCTTATTGCTGGGCGCTGCTGCACAGCTGGGCATTTTCCTGGCGTTTATCGGCGCCAGATATCTGGGCTTTACCCCTGCGGAGGCCGGTTCCATCGGGACCATCGGCGGGGCGGACGGCCCTACGGCAATTTTCGTTACCACCAAGCTTGCACCCTCCCTGTTAGGACCCATTGCCGTTGCGGCATATTCCTACATGGCTTTGGTGCCGGTGATTCAGCCGCCGATTATGAAGCTGCTGACCACCAAAAAGGAACGGATGATCAAGATGGAAACCCTGCGGACCGTTTCCAAGCGGGAAAAAATCGTGTTCCCCATCGTGGTTACCGTGTTCGTTGCTTTGCTGGTTCCCTCTGCGGCTCCCCTGATCGGCTGCCTGATGCTGGGTAACCTGTTTAAGGAAACCGGCGTGGTGGAACGTCTTTCCAAGACGGCGCAAAACGAACTGATGAACATTGTTACCATTTTCCTGGGCGTTTCTGTGGGTGCAACCGCTACGGCGAACACCTTCTTAAGCACCAAAACCCTGGGCATTCTGGTGATGGGCATCTGCGCCTTTGCCTTCGGTACGGCGGGCGGCGTTTTGCTGGCTAAATTTATGAACCTGTTCTTAAAGAAGAAGATCAACCCGCTGATCGGCTCTGCCGGTGTGTCTGCGGTTCCTATGGCTGCCCGTGTTTCTCAGGTGGTAGGGCAGAAGGAGAACCCCAGCAACTTCCTGCTGATGCACGCAATGGGTCCGAATGTGGCCGGTGTTATCGGCTCTGCCATCGCAGCGGGTGTGCTGCTGGCGCTGTTCGGTATGTAATCAAATTCCCGATCCCGCTTAGCCTGCGGTTGGGTTGGGAGTCGGACAAGGGCGGCGGGTTTCTAACGCCGCACCCTGCTCCGGCTTTCTGAAATGCGCTTGCAGGCAGAAAGGTGTGAAATGAAGATGAGCAAGGTTAAAATTATGGATACCATACTGCGTGACGCTCACCAGTCCCAGGCTGCCACCCGTATGACCACGGAGCAGATGCTGCCGGGCTGCAAGATCTTGGACAGCATTGGTTACTGGGCCATTGAGTGCTGGGGCGGCGCCACCTTTGATTCCTGTATGCGGTTCCTGAATGAGGATCCGTGGGAACGCTTGAGAACCTTGAGAAAGGCGATGCCCAACACCAAGCTGCAAATGCTGTTCCGGGGGCAGAATATCCTGGGCTATAAGCATTATGCGGATGACGTGGTGGAAGCGTTCTGCAAAAAATCAATTGAAAACGGGATTGATATTGTGCGTGTGTTTGACGCATTGAACGACCCCCGCAACCTGGAGGCGGCGATCAAGTTTGTCAAGCATTACGGCGGCATGTGTGAAACGGCCATCAGCTACACCACCAGCCCCGTGCACAATGAGGATTATTTTGTGAAGCTGGCGGTAACGCTGGAAAAGATGGGAGCGGACATTATCTGCATTAAAGATATGGCGAACCTGCTGCTGCCTTATGACGCTTACCGGCTGGTGAAAAAATTGAAGGAAAATGTGAGCGTGCCGATCCATCTGCACACCCACAATACCTCCGGTACCGGAGATATGACAAACCTGATGGCCATTCAGGCGGGGATTGATATTGTAGACTGCGCCCTGTCGCCTATGGCGAACGGAACCAGTAACCCTGCTACCGAATCTTTGGTTGCGGCGTTGAAGGGAACGGAGTATGATACGGGACTGGATTTGGGCAAGTTAAGCGACGCTGCCGCTTACTACAGAACCGTTGCCAACCAGTTAAAGGCGGACGGTATTCTGGATCCGAAGGTGTTAAACGTAGACCCCAACGCACTGCTGTATCAGGTGCCGGGCGGCATGCTGTCCAACCTGATTTCTCAGCTGAAGCAGCAGAATGCGGAGGACAAATATTATCAGGTGCTGGAAGAAGTACCCCGGGTGAGAAAGGACTTCGGTTATCCTCCCCTGGTAACTCCCACCAGCCAGATTGTAGGAACCCAGGCAGTGCTGAATGTGCTGTGCGGCGAGCGGTATCAGATGATCACCAAGGAATCCAAGGGCGTTTTGCGGGGCGAGTACGGCCAGCTGCCCGGAAAGGTGAATCCGGAAGTGAGAAAGAAAGCCGGCATCGCACCGGAGGATGTGATCACGGTTCGCCCGGCGGATCTGTTAAAGCCGGAGCTGGAGAAATACCGTGAGGAATGCAAGGGAATCGCCAAGTGCGAGGAGGATGTGTTAAGCTACGCCCTCTTCCCGCAGGTTGCCTCCAAGTTCTTTGAAACCAGAGGGAAAAAGCCCGCTGCTGCCAAGAAAGAGGACGGCGGCGTGAGAACCTTGTATGTAGAGGATTTATCCGAATAACAAGTGACGATACGAGACTTGGAAGGGCGAGCTTTCCCAAGTCTCGTTTGTTTCATGTACCAATTGGGAAGGAGACAGAGCCATGTTTCACGGAAAGCAAAAGGCGGTGACCTTCAGCTATGACGACGGTGTGCTGCAGGATCTGCGGCTGATTGAGCTGCTGGATCGGTACGGCTTGAAGGCGACCTTTAATTTGAACTCCCAGCTGCTGGGACAGGAAAATTACTTAATCCGGGAGGATGTAAAGGTGAACCACACCAAGGTACAGCCCTCTCAGGTAAAAACGGTTTACCAAAACCACGAGGTGGCGGTGCACACCTTAACCCACCCCAACC
>CAKSSZ010000034.1 GCA_934489915.1 uncultured Clostridia bacterium
CTTTATATTATGGAATAGGTTATGCGTTTACAAAATCGTTGATTAAATATTCGCCAATCTTGCGGCACCAGGCAGCGTAATCGGTCAATAACGCATCCGGAACGCACCCATAAACCATTTCAAATGTTAGATCTCCCTTGTAACCGATTTCTTTGAGGGTTTTCATTCCCTTGTGCCAATCGGTATTCCCCATAAAGGGGAGCGAGTGCATGTCTAAATTCCAATGATTATCGTGGACGTGGGTGGAGATGATCTTCTTTCCGACCTTTTCCATTTCTTCAAACTGATTGTCTCCGTGGGCTACTCTTGCATGGCCAAAGTCCCAGCAAATCCCCACGATCGGGTCGTTAAACTTGGATACGATATCGTCCAGCTCGCTGACGTAGGAGGTGAACCTTGCCCGTTTCCCGGCTGGCGCCCGATCTTCAAAGAGGGTTTCCATAGCAATTTTGACGTTGCATTTTTTCGCATGCTCTACCACGGGGGCATAGATTTCATAAATGATATTGAGTACCTCATCGTATTGAAACCGATATTCCGGATCGTAGTAAGTATCTGCGTGCACCACCATGTTATCTGCTCCAAATATTTTGGTGATTTCCACAGATTTGATCAAATCGGAAATGAACTGTTCCCGACTAATTCTGAAAAAGTCATATCTTGCATGTGTTTGATTGATTTGGATTCCTAAGCCGTCACAATATTCTTTATACCGCTGCGCATCCTCTTGATATTGCGCACGTAAGGCAAAATTTTGTTCCGGCGTTTGATCTGTCAACCCTACGTCAATGACATGAAATCCGCATGATTTGCAAATGCTCGCTGCTTCTTCATAGGAGCGTTTTTGATCGCTGCCGTACTTTTTTCTGAAATAACCTTCGTTCGTTGCTAATCTCATCAAGCCATCCTCCCATCTTTGTTATTTGCATATTTCATCAATCATGCCCAGATCCCACAGCAAACGAGCCAATACATATTTATCCCGCATCTCTTTGCTTGCCTTCACGGTCATGGCAATTTCAGCGTCATTCATGGGCTGATCTCCCAGAGTGACAGGCAATTCCGCTTTTTGGAATACTTCTTCCATCTTTTCGTTCGTCGGCAGGTCTTCTTTGATGATTTGAATGATTTCATCCCAGTGATCCAGGATGATATCCAGCCGTTTATGATGTTTTTGACAATCGTATTTTCTTTCTTTGGTTTCAAGCGCAATCAACGGTTCTGCTGCCTTTCCCAAAAAGGTTCGCAGCTGCGTGTTCCAAGCTTCAAGATCAAAGTTCTCTGCATATTGCAGCGCTTTTTCCCGATCCGGTACGACATTTTCTAACCGGTGGTACAGTGCAACGCAGATTTTAGCGGTAATGCCTACCTGGGAACCGTGAAGAATGGTGGGAGTGCCGAATTCCACGCCGCGCATATCCCACATATGAGACATATAGTGTTCTCCGCCGGAGGCTGGGCGGGTCATGCCGGCAAGCACCATGCTTTCACCGGTCGTGATCAGCCCTTCAAACAAATGCTTGACGGCCGTTTCATCTCTTTGAATCAGTTTGTCTGCGTCGGCAACGCACTGCTCCACTGCCTGCCTTACATTGTTTGCAATTTCTTCATAATAGGGTTCGCCAATGATGATATGTGCAATTTTCCATTCGCAAAGGCTGATGTATTTTGAAAGCATCTCCCCCAGACCGGCTTTCAGCATCCGCAAGGGAGCGTTTTTGATAATTCCGGTATCGGCAATAATGACATCGGCACATTTGGACGGGATGGTCACTTTTAATCCGTCCCGAAGCATTGCCGAGAGAGGGGAGGCATATCCGTCCATGGGTGCTGTTGCAACAATAATATATTTTGTACTTGTACAATGAGAAATCAATTTACAAATGTCGTTAATCACGCCGGAGCCGATTCCGATCAGTAGATCAATGTCCTTGGTATATTGCAGCAATACTGATCCTACCGCCCGTTCATCCGGTTCCAGGTGCTGATCTTGAAAAATATAAGAGGCTGTTTCGATCTTTTGATCATCCAAAATTTTTAAGATTTGCTCGCCTACCAGAGGGAAGGTGTTTGCGTCTCCTACCAAAAGCGCATGGGATGTTTTGAATTCTTGCGCAAAATCTTTTATTTTTTGGATGGCACCGCTTCCCACGATACAATTTTTCATTGCTTGTTCTTCCTCCTTTTATTCGTATGCCCGTACTTCAAAAACGGTGGCGTCTTCTGCGCCGTTGGTTGCAATGACGTGCAGTTCAACCGCATCACAGTTGACTGCGTCAAACCGGTGAATCCGATGACGCTGATAATTCCCGCGGACCGGTATGGTCTGAAGAACGGTTTGCTTATTTTTCAGCACGATGTTATAATCACGAACCAACTCAGGCGGAATTCCGGGACGCTGCTGCTTTTGTCTGTTGGGCGCCATGGTGACGCGGATGGGGTAGTGAAAATCAGAGTGGAAGGTGAACCGTAATTCAGAGATTTTCTGCGGTTTTACCCATTGCATGAAAAGCTGTTCTCCTTCCTTTGACAATCCGTCGGATACCCATCCGTGCATTTCTTCTCCGATTCTCCGGGAAACCCCGTCGATAACCTTAGCGGGCTCGCATCCGGGTTTGTGAGAGGTTGCGCTGATTTCGGCAGTTCTTGCCAAATCTCTGCAATCGGTATTTTTGATATTGGGGAGGAAGCCGTCGTCCTTTAAAATTAGCTGCTGCAGTTCGGAAATGTGAGCTGCCAGCTCCCGCGGTGCGCATTGATATTTGGTGCACAGAGCTGCCGCCGCTCCTACCGCCTGCCCGCCGATGGCACAGCAGCCAATGATTCTCGTGCTGCACATACCAAGCTTGGTGGCGCTGATATCTCTTCCTGCCATAAACAGATTATTAATATTTTTGGAATAGTAGCTTCTGTAAGGGATGGTATAAATACCGTCAAAGAAGTAGCAGTCTCCGGAAGGATGCCGATCCAGATCTAACAGACCGTGCGCTGTGTGCAAATCCACGCACCAGCCACCATAGCAAACGGCGTCATCAAACATTTTATTCGAAAGAATATCAGTTTCGGACAAAAGGTAGTCCCCTACAAGTCTCCGGGATTCCCGGGTTCCGGGCAGCATTCCTACCCACTCTAACTCATAATTTTCCGCATTATGATCTCCTCCGTTTTTAATATGATCCCATACGCCGTATAAGCTGGCAACCAAGTCATCTCGGATATTTTCATAATCTGTAATGATATCGTCGGTATCTCCCATTAATTCAATCCAGAAATAGCCGTAATCCACGCCTTTTGCAGAAATCCCGCCTGTTTTTTCATTCTTTTCCGGATCCAGGCAAGTGGAATAATCTACTTTTTGGTTGGCGCTGTGCATACGGTATTTTAAATCCTCTTCCGTAAATTTTTTTGCAAAAGAAGGGGGCGTGAAGGGGACGGGATGCCCCATATTCCGAGCGCGGAAAAAGATGGTGTTGCCCATGCGTTCATTGTTGCCTTCGGCAGGAGCGTGGGGTTCTCCTGTTTCTGTTTTGGATTCGCTTCCTTGCCGATATTCAGCTCCGGCATAATATCCCAGGGTACCGTTTCCGGTGCTGTCGATAAAAATCGGCGCAACAAACCGGAACCGCATTTCCGTTGTTTCCTGAACACAGTGAATTGCTGTAATCCGATCGCTCTCGGCTTCACAGTCATACATTACAGTGTTAAAATATACGGTTAAGTTTTCTTGCTTTTTGACCGCCTCAAACAGAATTAAATCCCAGGTGGAATAGCAGAAATTATCGTTTCTGGCTTTGTTTTCAAGCATAAGCTCGTATAAAATTCCGGATTCAGCATAATCGGGCTTTTCCAGGCTGTGATCTGCTCCGGAAATATGTACCCGGATTTCACTGGAGGCATTGCCGCCCAGCACCGGTCTTGCGTGAATCAGAGCGGTATTTGCTCCGTTGCGTGCCGCCTCCGTTGCGGCGCACACACCCGCCATTCCGCCACCGACTACGATTACATCATAGTGCTTTTCACAGTACCTTTCTTGCATTCGTTGCATCAGACACCATCTCCTTGTTTGTAATGATAACGAAAACTTATAGATGACATTATACCACAAAAAAAATGTTCTGTCAAATATTTAACAAAAAAATTGACGCTGCAGCCGACAAAAAATTCCCGGCTGCACTCTGTATGTGCGGCCGGGAATTTATATGCTTTTTGCTTATGCTTCCATCACAGTTCCGTCCGAGTGAAAGAGAGGGAGCTTTTGCAGATAGGTTAAATCTTCTCTGCCGATTGCGTCTCCTTCAGCCAGCACGCACATTTTCCCCACAATCTTGCCGCCTGCCAAGGCAACCAACTGCTCCAGGGCAGCTAAGGATTCTCCGGTGCTGACCACATCGTCTACAATCAAAATCCGTTTTCCCCGCAGAAGTGCCGCATCCTCGCCACCTAGGTAAAGCGTTTGTTCTGCGGCGGTGGTGATGGAATCTACCCGTGCGGTAATGACGTCTGTCATATAGACCTTTTCCGCCTTGCGTGCAACAATATAATTTGAGGCATTTTCCTGCCTTGCCATTTCATACAGCAAGGGGACTCCCTTACATTCTGCTGTGATCATAATATCATGCTCCGGCGCAAGCTTTAAAAGCTCTGCCGCACAGGTCTTTGTGATTTCAACATCGCCAAACATAATAAACGCAGCAATGGAGACGGTATCGCTGACAGGATACAAAGTCAGCTCCCGTTTTAAGCCTGCAATTTCAATGGGATAAGTATGATTCATGGTACATTCGTCCTTTCAGGATAGTATAAAAAAACACCAACAAATCTATCATATCACAAATAAAAAAAATGTCAAGAGAAATAAGATTTATTTTTGTTTTTTGGATAAAAAATAGTGGTTTTGCGGACAATAAGCAGAGAATTTGTAGTCGGGAAGGATGCATATGTTTTCAAAAATAAAAAAGCTGTTTTTTCGTCAGACGAGTGAAAAAAAGAAGGAATTTATGCTTCCGCCTTATCCGGAGCAAAAGGATACGCCCGTCAAGGAGCAAGCAGTATCTGCAAAATTGGAACGGAATCTGCATTTTATCAGGCAGCGGTTTTGCATGCCTGAAAACCAGGACATGATCCTGCGGGAATTCACCTTGAAAAACAGCGTGAAGGCTTTTCTCATTCAGATTGACGGGATGGTCAAATCCACTACCGTGAATGAATTTATTTTAAAGCCGCTGCTGCAGGAGGATTGGGCAAATGGGGTGTTCTCCCGGCAGATTAACGATGTGATCCAGATCAATGACCTTTCTCATAGCGATCAGATGTCAGATGTGGTGGATCGGGTTCTGATGGGGGACACGGCCGTGTTTTTTGATGGGATTGCAAAGGCTTACCTTTGTGAAACCAAAGGCTTTGAAAAGCGGAGTGTGGGGAAAGCGGAAAACGAGAGCAGCATTAAGGGTTCTCAGGAGGCGTTTTCAGAAAGTATTCGTACCAATACCACCCTGATCCGCCGGATTGTGCGCAGCCCGGATTTGGTGACGGAGTTTATCCCAATCGGAGAGATCAACCACACCCCCTGCGCAGTGATGTATCTGAAGGGACTGACCAATCCTGCGTTGGTGGAGGAAGTACGTCGCAGGCTGAAGGGACTGAGCAGTGAATTTTTATACGGCTCCGGCATGGTGGAGCAAATGATAGAGGACGGACCCTTTCGGGTGCTGCCAAATCTGCTTTCTACCGAGCGGCCGGATGCAGCTGCGCTCCATTTATGTCAGGGGCGGGTTGTGATCTTAACGGACGGTACGCCGGAGGCGTTGATTTTACCGGTGGGGATTGTCAATCTGATCAAGTCCCCGGAGGACGCTCAGCTGCGGTGGCAATATGCCACGGTGAATCGGGTTACCCGGGCGGTTGCCATTTTGTTTTCCGCTACGCTGCCCGGATTTTTTGTCGCAATCGTTAATTTTCACCGGGGAATGATTCCTACCGAATTGCTGATTGCCATTGCCAAAACCCAGGAAAATGTTCCCTTGCCTGCAATGGTGGAAATATTGATGATGGAATTTACCTTTGAGCTAATTCGAGAGGCGGGAATTCGTGTGCCCGGTGTGGTCGGGAATACCATTGGAATTGTCGGGGGACTGATTTTAGGGCAGGCGGCGGTTTCTGCCAATTTAATCAGCCCGATCACCATCATTGTGATTGCCATGACGGGGTTATCCAGCTTTGCTATTCCGGATTTGTCTTTTGCGTTTGGCATCCGCTTGTTTCGGGTGTTGTTGATTTTGCTGGCGGGCAGTTATGGATTTGTAGGAATGGGGTTAGGCATTGTGGCGGCAGGCGGGCTGACCTGTGCGCAGAAAAATTTTGGCGTTGGAGAATTTAGTCCGGTTTCGCCAAAAACAAAGAGCCGATCATATTTTGTGTTTGCGCCCCCTCCCTGGAAAAAGGAGTTTCGGCCGGATGAGGTGAATTCAGCCCGGGAGCGAAATCAGCCGGATATTTCAAGACGGTGGCTGTTAGGGGGGAGGAAGCGCCATGAATGATGTTTTACTGGGCAGCAAGGAACGTAAGGCTCTGCTGCTGATGGCGATTCTTCCTAAGCTTTTTTTCTCTTTGCTGCCGGACGCTGTTGCCGCTGTGGGCAGTGCGGCTTGGTATGCACAGATAGCCGCCTGGGCGGTGGTGATGGGATTTGCTTGGATTTTATTTCATATGCTTTCTATGTACCCCGGGCAAACCTTGCCGGAGATTTTTCAAACTGTGCTGGGAAAGATCCCGGGGAGGGGATTAGGGTTCCTGTTTTATCTTTATTTTGTGGCGTATACTGCTGATTTTTTAGGAGAAGCGGTGCAATTGATTAAAATTTATAATTTTCCCCGTTCTCCTTTTTTTGTTTTTTCTTTGGGATTTTTAGCAGTGGCATGGCTGATTGG
Source organism: uncultured Clostridia bacterium (assembly GCA_934489915.1). Classification (GTDB taxonomy): domain Bacteria; phylum Bacillota; class Clostridia; order HGM11514; family HGM11514; genus SIG438. The sequence continues at coordinate 6,927 of CAKSSZ010000034.1, forward strand.
GCGGTACGGTATTTACGGCGTTTCTCAAACGGCGGCTCTGTTTGTTACCCCTGTGCTGCTTGCCATCGGCGCTGCGCTGCTCATTGGTGGAAAACAGTATGATTTCCGTTTGATTTTTCCGTTAGGCGGCTATTCTCCGATTCGGACGGGATTGGGGATTTTGGGGGGGAGTTCTGTTTATGTGGATTTGATTTTAGTGTTGATTCCTGCGGGAGAGCAGGAGGATATGAAGCTGGTCAAACGCTCTGTGTATTCTGCCCTGACCTGGTGCGGCGGCGTGATTTCACTGTGTACTCTGGCCTATTTGCTGACCTTTGGATACCGTTCCTCCCAGGGGAAAACGGTAGGATTGGTAGAGTTGGTACAAAACATCTATTTTAATCAGTTATTTCAGCGGATGGAGGCAGTCTTTTTTTTGGTCATGGTGATTTCAGCAGGGGTAGGGCTGTGTATTTGGTTTTACATGACCTCTTGTTTTTATAGCAAAGTGTTTGGTATTTCACAAATCAGAGAAATATTACCTAGTACCTTTTTCAGCATTTTTGCGCTCTCTATAATCAGTCGCATGGATTTAGGAGAGGCCGGGCGGCGGGGAGAATTGATTTTCCGGTATGGGAGCGAGACTTTATTTCTTTTGTGCGCTTTGGTGTGGGTGATTGGATTGGTGCAAAAAAGGAGGCGGGAGCGTGGGTAGACGGGTTTTCCTGGCAGGCTTGGCGTTTGTTTTGCTGCTGCCGCTTGCAGGCTGCAACGATCAGACGGAGGTTTCTGATGAATTATATGCGATTATGCTGGGAGTCGACCAGGGAGAGCAGGGGGGAATCCGGCTGACCTTAGCGCTTCCAGTTTACGGCAGCTCTACGGGAGAAGGACAACAGGAAGGGGAAGAATCCAAAATCTATTCCGCGGAAGCGGAAAATATTTTTGAAGGGTTGAATCAGCTTCATTTACAGGTTGCCCGGGAAATTTCGCTGCTGCATTTAAAGCTGGTGGTATTCTCGGAGGAGCTGGCGCGGGAGGGCATTGCAGAACATGCGGCGGCGGTGCGGCATCATATTGAAACCAGAAATGTGATGGGTGTGATGGTAACGTCCGGGACGGCAGAGGAATACATTTCTCATTTAAATGAAGATACCGCCGGAACCTTGTCTCAGGAACTGGAAAAGCTGTTATTTCGTTCCCGGAATAATATTTATTTTCCTGTACGGACTTTTGAAGAATTTTGCCGTGATATGGAGTCGGATTACGGTCAGACCTATGCGGTGTATCGGAAATCGCCGGAGGAGGATGAGGAGCAGTACGGAACAGCTTTGTTTCGCAAAGGGGAAATGGTGGGAGATTTGGATAAAATCCAGTCTGCCTGTACCATGATGGTGCGGGGGGAGTTTACCGGCGGCACAATGGAGGTAGACGGTGCGACGGTAGATATCGACGGACGCCCCCGTGCCAGGGTGCGGATTCAATGCAATGGGCAAAGGCCGAAAATTCAATTGCATCTGCGGGTGCAGGGAGGATTTATGGAAGGAAATTACTCTGCAACAAAAACGGAACTGCAGAAGAAAACCGCCCGCGGTTTGGAAGAATATATGAAGCAAGCAATCCGTAAAACGCAGAGCTGCGGCAGCGATATATGGGGCTTTGGCAGGGCAGCTGCTTCGTGCTTTGCTACCATTCCCCGGTGGGAAGCTTATCATTGGAATCAACGGTTTTCTCAGGCTGAGGTAGAGGTGAAGGTAACTTTTCAAAACGTAAAAATTGAGGTGAATCAACGGTGATCTGGTTTTTTTGGCTGTTGTATGTGTTGATTGGCATACGCACGGTAATGTTTGGAATTCATATAATAAAAGAAAAGGAAAGCGTCTGTGCGGTAGGCGCTTTCCTGCTTTTGACGGTTAGCCTGGGCGCAGTGTTATTACTGTCTTTCCTTTCTTAATGGCGCTGTGCTGTTCCGGCTGCGGCTCATTACTATCCCGATTCCCATGATCGAGGTGACCAGGGCGGTTCCGCCGTAGCTGAAAAAGGGGAGGGGAATGCCGGTTACCGGCGTCAGCCCAATGCACATTCCGATGTTCTCGGCGGTGTGAATGAAAAACATGGCACCTACTCCGGCGCACAGCACTGCACCGAACGGAGAAGTTGCTTTTGTCCCTGCCAAAAAGCAGCGGAGAATAATACAAAACAGCAACGCCATAATAACCAGGCAACCCACAGTTCCCAGTTCTTCTCCCAACACGGAAAAAATAAAATCGGTGGCCTTTGCGGGAATGGCGTCGGAATGGGTGAGAGAGCCGTGCAGATATCCTTGCCCTGTCATGCCGCCCCCGGCAATGGCCGCCTTGGATTGTAGCACTTGAAATCCTGCGCCGAAGGGATCCCGATCCGGATCAAAAAAAGTGAGAATCCGTTCTTGCTGGTAGCTGCGCAGATGGCTCCATAAAAACGGCGCTGCGGCGCCGGCTGCAATCAGACCGCCGCAAATCCAGCCCCAGCTGAGACCGGCGATGAAAAGCATAACAAGAGCAATCAGGAAAAAGACCAGAGCGGTTCCGGCGTCCGGTTGAGCCAAAATCAGAGCAAGGATCACTCCCGCATGAAGTGCAAGCCCCAATAAAACCGCAGGGTGGTTGATCCGATCGTGTACCCGGTCAATATGTGCTGCGTAGGCAATGATAAACCCGATTTTTACAAGCTCGGCGGGCTGGAATCGAACCGGTCCCATGACCAGCCAGCTCTGCCCGCCTGTTTCTTCCCGGCCAATACCGAAAAACAGAGTCAGCCCCAGTAATGTTAAATTAATCAGCGAAAAAACCCACCAGCATTTCCGATAAACCGGTTCGGGAATTCTCATCATGCAATACATGGCTCCTGCGCCGATGATCATAGCAATTCCCTGACGTGCTGCCATAGACAGCCCTCCAGCGCTGGCAATCATGGCAATCCCAAGCAGAGAGACCGCCAGAATGAGGACGAATAACAGATAGTCAAAGGACGTTTCTGTTTTTTTCATTTGTTTCATGTTGCTCATCTCCTATTTTAATCATATCATGAAAAATAAAAAATTTCAACATTTCTTCTTCCATTTTCCTAAAATTTTTGATATAATAGAAAAAAGGATTCCATTAGAAACAGGAGAGACAAATGAACGAAAAGGTTTTTTCTATTTTAGAATTTGATAAAATTACCCGTCGGTTGGCGGGCTTTGCTGTGAGTGAAGCAGCCAAGGAGCAGGCGGCGGCGCTGCGGCCGGAGGTGGAGCTGCAGAAGGTGGCGCAGCTCCAGCGGGATACGACTGACGCTCTCTTTCGATTGCTCCGCTGTACGGCACCTTCCTTTGAGACCTTGTCGGATCCGTCCGGGGCGCTGCACCGGGCAGACATTGGCTCCGCTCTTACCATTGCTGAGGTGCTGCGATTGGGAAAGCTGCTGCGTTCTGCCAGAGCGGTACAGTCCACGCAAGGGGAGCAGGAGGACGCTTTGACCGAGCGATTTGCAGCGTTGCAGGCAGATAAACCGTTTGAGGATCGGATTTTTGGCAGCTTTTTGGGAGAAGATGAGGTGGCAGACAGCGCTAGCCCTGCATTATCTGCCGTTCGGCGGCAAATGCGGGCGGCTTCGGATAAGGTAAAGAGCTTGCTTAATGAGATGATCCGTTCTTCCCGGTATCAAAAAATGCTGCAGGATCCCATTGTTACAATGCGGGCAGGCCGGTATGTGATTCCGGTTCGTGCGGAGTATCGCTCTGAGGTGCCGGGCATGATTCATGACACCTCTGCCTCCGGGGCAACCTTATTTATTGAGCCGATGTCGGTGGTGAATGAAAGCAATCGGGTGCGTGAGCTGGAGCGGAAGGAACAGGAGGAAATTGAACGGATTTTAGCGGAGTTTACCGGGATGGTGTCAGAGCGAAAGGAAATGCTTGCGCAAAATTACCGTCTGCTGGTGGAACTGGATTTTATTTTTGCAAAAGGTCGGATGAGCCTTGCCATGGACGCCGTTTCACCGGAGCTTTCCTTGGAAGGGGAGACCCTCCTGCGCCGGGCGCGGCACCCGCTCTTGGATCAGACCCGTGTGGTGCCGGTGGATATTCCCTTGGGAGACGGTGCGCTGATCATCACCGGGCCGAACACAGGCGGAAAAACGGTCACCTTAAAAACCATGGGGCTGCTTACCCTGATGGCGCAGGCGGGATTGCATATCCCGGCAGCGGAGCAAAGCCGGGTGCGGATTTGCCGGGAGATTTTTGCAGACATTGGTGACGAACAAAGTATTGAGCAAAGCTTGAGTACCTTTTCTTCCCATATGAAAAATATTGTGGAGATTACCGGCAAAGCAGACAGCGGTTCCTTGGTATTGTTCGATGAGCTGGGGGCGGGGACAGATCCGACCGAAGGCGCAGCCCTTGCCATTGCGGTGATTGAGGCGGTGCGCAGCATGGGCGCTCGGGTAGCCGCCACCACCCATTACAGCGAACTGAAGCTATATGCCATGACTACTCCGGGCGTTCAAAATGCGTCCTGTGAATTTGACGTAGAAACACTTCGCCCTACCTATCGTTTGCTGGTAGGGGTGCCGGGGAAGAGTAATGCGTTTGCCAT